>CALIRC010000091.1 GCA_938044295.1 Minisyncoccota bacterium | reverse complement strand
AGCGAAGCCAGTGAAGCCAGTGAAGCCAGCGAAGCAAGCGAAGCAAGCGAAGCAAGCGAAGCAAGCGAAGCCAGTGAAGCGAGCGAAGCTAGTGACACTACTATAACAAACGATCCAAAAACTGTGCAATAGGTAAAAATTTTTGAACATAGTTCTTTATAGACATTTGCACGTGATAGTTACGAAATCAAAATGCTAAAAACACACCAATATCCGGTGTGTTTTTGATATAAAGTACACAAGAAGAAATATAGTACTTCGATTTGCACGAAGTACTTATAGTGCTACTATACTAAAGAGATCCACAATACTGAAAATGGATAAAAATTTTTATGCGACGAATCTACACGCAAAACCTAATAATGAGCCTGTGACTATGAAAAAAAGCATCCAGTCATTACTGAAGGTTTATATCATTTTTTTAGCTATATTTTTTCTTGAGATTAAGTCAGTGAGTGCTGGAAATTTGCACCGCTTCTATAGTGATAAATACAATGGTCATTTTTATACTGCAAGCATTGCGGAAAGAGATACTGTATCTCGTGACAAAGCGTGGCGTTATGAGGGACTGGCTTACAGTGTTTCGGGTTCCGATGATACTATACCTGTCTATAGATTTTGGAGTGAAGTATATAAGCATCATTTTTTCACGGCATCACAATCTGAGCGTGATTACCTCATAACACATGATCAAAATTGGAATTATGAGGGCGAAGTTTTCCACGTAGCAAGTGAAGGTGTACCAATCCACAGATTTTATAGTGAGGTATTCAAAGGTCACTTTTACACAGCCTCGAGCATTGAGAAAGAGCAAGTTGAAAGAAATGATGCAAATTGGCGTTACGAGGGCATTGCATGGTATGCAAGTCCATCACTAGGTGAAGCACCACCAACAATCGCACAGGTAAATGAAGGTATAGAAAGAAAAGCGCACACATTTAAAGCAATTAATCCGCATGCATACCCAGGCGCAGAACATATAATACATGACACATCTTCTGAGAACCAGACACTTTCAGAAGGCGCGGACGCAGTCGATAAAGAGATTTGGGAAATTATAAAAGATTTAGCACCATCAGATACAGTATTAAAAAGTATTACGGAGTTTGAGGTGTATTATGATCCAGCAAGTGGATTTGATGCATCAGTACAGTCAGTAGGTGGAAAGCTCGAGCAGTGGCGCATGTCAGTAAATTATGCAGCACTTGAAAACTTCAGTACATTTCCCGAGCTCATTATTCATGAATACGCACATTTAATCACCTATCAAAAAGACCAAATCACGACAATTCTCGACGATCTCAATGTAGAAGAAAACTGTCAGACATATTTCGACGACGGATTTTGTTTTGTTGATGGGTCTTACATCGATTCATTTTACTCCCACTACTGGGAAAATACAAATGCAGATATTGGCCGTAGTCGTACAACTGGAGAAACGAGGGACTACTATAGTATGCATAAAGATGATTTTATCTCACAGTATGCAACAACAAACGTAGAAGAGGATTTCGCGGAAACACTAGGAGCATTTGTGTTCGGTGAAGGATATACCGAAGGAGACATAAACACACAAAAAATTAATGCATTGTACACATTTGATGATCTCGTACTATACAAACAAAAAGCACGGTTGGCTGCTAAAAAGTGGTAAACGTGGAATTAAAGCCCTCTACGATAAAAAAGAAGCATGATCTGTGTAGAGTGGACGAGTGAGCTGAAATACATAAAGGAAAAAATAATGAAAAAATGTACGAGAGCTGGAAAGCACACTACAACAACGCAACTTGCAAAAAAGCTAACAAATTTTCTTGCAACGCGTAGTGGTGTAGCACGAATAGCGCCAGGTGAAATTTCCCAGAAAAGAGCAAAATCACAGAGAATTAAAGTCCTCAAAAAAGGGGATCGTTCTTTTACGCTCATTGTTGTTGGTGGTGGCATACAAGAAATTTTCGTAATTTGTAACCGAGATACGACAAAATCAATGGAAAACACTATTGAAGAAATAGAAAAATGGACAGCCAAAGAAAAAATACTGTACGACTATAAGGATCTTACATGCGAATGATATAATGAATACACAAGCACGGCACGAAAAGTAGAAGTTATTAAGATAGAAAATCTAACCACACGTTCTTTTTTACGTTAAAGAGGCGTGCAAAAGCATAGGAAAATCAGCAATTTTGATAAATACAGACAATACGCAAAGTCATATTTTCTATAGCGAAGAAATAAATAATGTTAATCACCACTATAGCCAATAGTGATACTAGAATCAAGAATTTCACAACAGTTAGCAGATAGAGCTTTCTTGAGAATTAGAAAAAAATGAAAAAAACGACAAAAAAGATCATACAGATTATATTAGTCATAGTAGTGGTACTTGGATTTTGGCACGTCTTAAAGCCGTTACCAAAAGGCATATATACAAAAGGACAGACGCATCATGCTGCATCAGAAGATATAGTATTTTTAAGTGATCTGACTTATATTGATAGTCAACAAAATCGTCAGAGCGAGCAACAAATTTTTGATACTATCTTCACGATGATTGATGAAGCAAAGAGCTATATTCTAATTGACATGTTTCTCTTCAACGACTTCCTTGGAAGTGAAAAAAAAGCATATAGAGGTCTTGCAGGGGAATTAACACAGAAATTAGTTGAAAAGAAAAAATTATTTCCTGAAATCCAGATAATCTTCATCTCTGATCCGATCAATTCTGTCTACGGTGGTGACATCTCTCAGCAGTATAAAGAACTCGAAAAAGCTGGAGTTACTGTCATCGTCACTGATCTAAAAAAACTAAGAGATTCTAATCCGCTCTATAGTGCACCGTGGCGGATGCTCGGGCAGTGGTGGGGTAATACATCCGATGGCGGGAGGCTGCCGCATCTTATGGATGATAGACGACCTAAGTTAATCTCACTTGCAAAAAAGAAACTGTTCATACTGCCGCTCGCGCTACTATGAACACCTCTCCTTTTGCAAGTGAGATTACAGAGGTGATCGTTCCGTGGCGGACGATTTTTACCCGCACAGACGACTCTCGTCCGCTGAAGTATGAACGTGGCCTAAGTCTGCTAAGAGCCAAAAAAGTCTTGCTATTGAATTCAGTCTGATGGAAAGGCTGCTTAAAATATTTGTCAGAATCTAATATGCAAGGGGTAGGGTTGATAATTCTCATCCATAGTAACAAAAAATGGTCCTATAATCTTCAAATTTGGTTACTAAGCCCGCAGAATATTGGGCTTAG
>CALIRC010000090.1 GCA_938044295.1 Minisyncoccota bacterium | reverse complement strand
AACATCACCACCGTCTTCAATAATTACAACCCCTTCTACTGTCATAGTAGGAAGTAATTTTAATGTTACAGTCGACACAAGCACAACTTTGCAAGGTAATGATGCATGGATTGCACTATATGAAGCGAATCAAGCTGATATAGAATATGCTGGCAATTGGATCTATCTCAATAAAAGTAATAGCCGTATCACAAAAACGGACGATATTGTCACTGTGGAGTATTTAGCGCCATCTATACCTGGCACCTATGAATTTAGAGTTTTCGATGCAAATACAATCACATCGCGTGTTAATGTTTATAGTTTTACAGTTGCTGAAGCAATAGCATCGCCACAATGAAAATAGTAAGAGCCTATACACTAGCAACGGAGAGATCTGTAGTGCAAGGTGGATCCTGACCCACAACCTGTCTATTGTTATTGGAGTGATACCTGCAAACACCATTTTTGTAGGGTATCGGAAGTCAAAAAAGACAACCTAATCGCAGATGATCCAAATTGGGTATACGAGGATTTAGTTTGGTGCCATAAAAGGATCACAAACTGTTCTCCAGTATATTTTCTCAATGTAAAAGATGTCTGTAATTAAATAATAATCAAGTATATGACTCTATCATATTTAGCTATACCTGAGCTAAAGTTATGTTGCAATATAATCAATTAAAATTAATAATACTCATCCTATGAAAAATATGAATTACCTTATCGCTCTAGCATTCTTCGGGATTTTCACAGGCTTTCTTATCTCATCAAACACTAGTATCCCAACCCCAACTCTCAGTATTTCCGAAGCAACTCCAAAAAGAAATTATTCCATCGATTCTCACAGAGCAATAGAAGTTACTCAGACCTCAGCAGCACTTCTTTTTACAGCAAGTCAAAACGTCCAAGCCTACGTCCAGTACGGTACAACACAAAAATACGGAGAACAAACAAAACTAGAAGAATCATTTAACTACTCGACGCACAGACAAAAGATGACTGGATTGACACCTGATACAACCTACTATTACAAGATTCATACAACTAATGAAGCTGGTATGAAACATTCAACTACAGGATCATTTACGACAGAGTGATTAAGGTTGGTGCGACATTCCCGATGCCAGAATTCACCAAAAAGCCTAGGTAAATTTTCTCTCACCTCAGTCTGGACAAAAAATAAATCAAAGCTTCCCTCTGAGTAGTATTGCATGACATTTTATCTTTGATTGCACATGCACAGTTACTCCAAAAGCGGATACACGGACACAAGAACAAAAGTAAGAGTAAATTGATTAAGGAATCGATGATCTTTCTGCGTGCGTGCACCCCCCCCAGTGGATCACTACAGTATTCAATGCAATGATCTTTGTACTATAGAGACAAATCATGACAGAGTAGCTGATACGCTACTCTGTCTTGCATTGATTATTTAAATTTCTAGGTATTAAAATTGATTCTATGCGGCATCATGAGTTTCTGCAAATTGCAGCAATTCAAATAGGGATCAGTAAAAGGATTTTTGTGACAGAAATTCGTAAGACAAAATTTCGCATAATTATTGACTTTTTTATTAAAAAATGATTTAATAATTTTGTGTTTTCGAACTGGAGAAAAAAATGAAGTACTCCAAAGCAAATGGTTTTACATTGCTAGAATTGGTTCTCGTTATTGCTATCATTGGGATTTTAGCAGTTGCTATTCCTACTACTTGCTCCAATGAAAGAAAAGGAGAGAGGCTGATGGCACAATATATAATGACTACATATGGAAAAACTGATGTGGAGATAACGTGCTGGACATGGCATTTGGAAGACTATATTTATATTGATTGCGCTGCATATTGGATTGAAAAGGGGGTGCGGAAGGTTATTAAAGCACAATGCGATTTTACTACCGAAGAATGTAAGGAAGTGGAAGAGTTTTCCTGAATCTGGCACATTTCATAAAAATTAATTGAGTATGATCTGTGCTCAACTGCTATCAAAATACACTATGAATATCATAGTGTTTTTTTATGTATAAATTTGGAAATTTGTATCTGAAATATCTGATGCAAGAATTTTTCCGTCTGTTACATTTATATCATCTTTAGTATTATTGATTGATTTTTTTGTGTATTTTTGTCATATTATTCTGCATATTTCCTTTTAAAGACTACATTTGACGTAACATATGGTACATGATACGCTCGTTGTGTAATAGGTTTAATTATAGAAAATATGAATGGTAAAAATATTGCTATTGCAATTATCTTTCTCATTATCGGTTATCTTGCAGCGAGTATGATTGGTTCGGTTATGAACAAGGCTGGTGATGTAGCAGGGGACGCAATGGATGCTACAGGTGATGTAGTGGAGAAGACTGGTGACGCTGCAATGGATGCCGCTAAGAAAACAAGTGAAGTAGCAGGGGAAGCTGTTGAAGCAACGGGAGATGTTGTTGAAGCTACTGGAGATGCTGCAGTAGATGCAGTAAAAAAGACTGGTGATGTAGCAGGGGATGCAATGGATGCTACTGGTAATGTTGCTGCTGAAGCTGCAGAGAAAACAGGTGAAGTAGCAGAGGAAGCGATGGATGCTGCTGGAAAAGCTGTCGAAAAAACTGGCGAAGCAATGCAGCAGTAATTTAGAGTTGATTGACTTCAAAACATCAAAAACACCTCTTTTCGTGTGAGGTGTTTTTTTTGATGCTTTTTTGAGATTATTTGAAACTTTTTTATAGTATAATGAGAGGTAGATATTGTATGTAGAGATGGTATAACTTATGAATTTTATTTGTTTCTTCTGTGATGGTAGCATTTCGTTGTCGGATAATGTGTAAATGGTCGATTGCACAGAAGCGTTTTAATTATTATTTTCTTACTTACTTACATAGCAAAATGCCTTAGATAATACATTTTTAATGTGTGTTGACAGTGACGTACAGTTTTAGTATACTGGAGTGCATGTTTTATTTCTCTCAGATATGGCTTCTGGGTTAAATTGTTTTAGAGCCACTGTATTTTACGTAATTACTGTGAAATATACGGTTTCTATAATGACTAAAAAAAAATTATGACACGACTTGTAACAGAAGAAGGTTTAAAAAAACTACAAGATGAATTGGAAGAGCGTACAGTAGCAATTAGACAAGACATTGCTAATGCGATCAAAGAAGCAAAAGAACAAGGTGACCTTAGTGAAAATGCTGAGTATTCAGCTGCAAAAGAACAACAAGCTGAAAATGAGCAGCGAGTTGCTGAACTAGAGATGATTCTTAAGGATGTAGAAATTGCTGAGCATGATGATGCTGATTCTTCTGCGCAAATAGGATCGATAGTGACTGTAAAAGTAAAAGGTAAGGAAATGACGTTTGAAATCGTCGGCTCCAATGAAGCAGATCCTGCTGCAAATAAAATTTCTAATGAATCACCTATTGGAAAGGCGCTTATGGGTTCCAATGCTGGAGATAAAGTTCCAGTTAGTACTCCAGCTGGGGATGTCAATTACGAAATTCTTAAGGTTAAATAAGTCTTTCTTAGGAAAAATGCAAACTTGATGTTGTCTTTTAAAAAGTCAGTAGAGATTTTTTGACAACATTTTCTTGTTGTCTTTTTGATTTTTTTGCATAAAAAAGGTACACTGAGTGGTATCTATCTCGCTAATGTGTGTATATGACAGAGTCGAAAGACAATCATGTCGGAAATGAATTTGAAGAACGTATTGCTAAGCTTTCTCGACTGTCAGAGAAGGGTATAGAGTCATACCCAGCAATATCAGAAAAATCTCATACTATAGCGGATGTTTTGACTTTTTTTGATGCGAAGAAATTGACTGATGATTCTGTTGTTATTGTTGGTCGTGTCCGGTCGAAACGCTCACATGGAAATCTTTCTTTTGTAGATCTTGAGGACCAGACTGGGCGCATCCAAGTAGCTGTTTCGAAAAAATTGTTGGAAGATGATGCGCAGTATAAACCGTTTGTGAAATTGATTGACGTCGGTGATTTTGTGCAGATTGCTGGCGTTCCATTTGTAACAGAAGCTGGTCAGAAATCAGTTATGGCAGATGCATGGGCACTACTCACAAAAGCACTTCGCAATATGCCATCTGATCATTTTGGACTAAAAGATGAGGATGATCAGTTTCGTAAACGTTATATTGATTTCACGGTATATCCTGAGAAGCGTTCTATTTTTTATAGACGTGCATCTTTTTGGCGTGCAACGCGCGTATTTATGGAAAAAAAAGGATTTTTAGCTGTTGAAACACCGACATTAGAGTCGACAACAGGTGGTGCAGAAGCGCGTCCGTTCGCGACCTATCATAATGATTTTGATATGGATGTCTATTTGCGAATTTCAATTGGTGAGCTGTGGCAGAAGCGATTGATGGCTGGAGGATTTGAAAAGACGTATGAAATTGGACGAGCATATCGCAATGAAGGTAGTAGTCCAAATCATTTGCAAGAGTTTACAAATATGGAATTTTACTGGGCGTATGCAGACTACAAGGATGGCATGGGACTTGTCCAAGAGCTTTACCGTCATATTGCGCTAGAAGTGTATGGTACGACAAAATTTGAAGCGCGTGGCCACAGCTTTGATCTTGCTGACACATGGCAGGAAGTTGATTATGCACAGGAGATACAGAGGCAGACTAGTATTGATGTAGTGGATGCAGATGATGATGTGTTACGTGCTAAGATTGAGGAACTTGGAATTGACTTTGAAGGTGAGAATCGTGAAAGGTACATCGATAGTTTGTGGAAGTATTGTCGTAAAAATATTGCTGGTCCTGCATTTCTTGTGGGGCATCCAGAACTTGTCTCTCCACTGGCCAAGAAGATGCGTGATAAACCCACGCAAGTAGAACGATTTCAACCTATTCTTGCTGGTGCGGAAGTCGGTAATGGATATAGTGAGCTAAATGATCCAATTGATCAGAGACTGCGTTTTACAGAGCAGCAAAAACTCCTCGATGCAGGTGATGAAGAAGCGATGATGCCAGACTGGGATTTTGTGGAGATGCTTGAGTACGGTATGCCGCCAACGTGTGGATTTGGTTTTGGTGAGAGGCTCTTTTCATTTTTTGAAGATAAATCATTGAGAGAAGTTACATTGTTTCCTTTGATGAAGCCACGAGAAGGAAATATTGCAGTAGAAAAAATGTCGAGGAAAAAAG
Source organism: Minisyncoccota bacterium (assembly GCA_938044295.1). Classification (GTDB taxonomy): domain Bacteria; phylum Patescibacteriota; class Minisyncoccia; order Moranbacterales; genus JAHDCW01. Next base: position 406 of record CALIRC010000090.1, on the reverse strand, counting down.
CTGAAAAATTGTATAGATCGATGAAAACAATTGTGATTGCTGATGGGTCTAAAGGAATAGGTGTGACCGCAAATGCAATTGGTCAACTAGGTATTGAGATCGGAAATTTTTCTAGAGAAAAGTTAACAATGATGACTCATCTCACTGACGCTGATGAACGACAGCATTATGTTCCATCATTATATCCGATGATAAATTACACTGGCTCTCAGAAAGAAATGGCAGCATTTGTTTTGAAATGTCATGAACAGAAAATTCAAGTCTTTGATTTTTCTGAAATTATGCGCCAGGAACATATTGATGAAAAATTGGCGGAACAATATCGAGTACAAAAAACAGATGAAATAGGATACATAGCTGTAGGAGCGGTAGTGCCGAAGGATTTTGAAAAGGATTTTCTTGAGGG
>CALIRC010000089.1 GCA_938044295.1 Minisyncoccota bacterium | reverse complement strand
ACCACCATCATATGGATCATAGGCTACAAAGTACTGCGCATCTGATTGTGGGAGATTTATCAGATTGTCCTGCTCTTCGCTTGCAATTGTTTTTATGAGATTTGTTTTTGTGAGTTGTTCTATGAAGATCGAATCAGATATAATGTCTAGAGCCGATTGACTATCTCCAGAGCTATTTTGTGTTGTATTTTTTATAGTATCTGAGAGTCGAATTGATTTATAGATCTCTATAGTGCTTGTGGCAAGCGCCAGAATGATTTTTTGTTGTTTTTCTAGTGTGTTACCCTTTAGAAAATCTTCGAGTGTGGTCATTTTTTTTGAATAATAAAGAATTATGGATGTATTGTAGCATTTTTTCTTTTGGTGTATTGTTGTATTTTATAAATAGGACTCACGCATTGGTGTACTTTTCGTTACAATCTCCGTTTTTCGCTCACCATAGGTAAGACTATGGATCGTGAAAAGTCTTGATTTTGCCTAAAATTATACTTAAGTGTCTGAGTCTTATAAAGTGTTGTGTATGGATTTTGATCAAAACTTTGAAAATAGATCGTTTTTGTGGGGTGTCACGCATATTGCCCCACAAGTTGAAGGTGAGAATGTTTTTAGTGATTGGTACTACGCTTCATGTGAAGGAAGTGTGCCAGCTATTGGAAAAGGGAATAACTATTGGCGTGATTATAAGGAACACCATGCATATTTGGAGGAATTGGGTGTGACAAGTTTTCGACTATCGATTGAATGGGCGCGCATTGAACCAGAAGAAGGTGTTTTTGATGCGGATGCACTTTCGCATTACCTTGCTATTCTCACAGATCTTAAAAAGCGCGGTATCGTACCTTTCGTCGGTCTTTTTCATTGGACTTTACCGGTGTGGTTTGCGCGCAAGTATACGCTTGCATCTTTTGCATCGGTGAATCTTTTTACTCGTTTTGCAGAAAAAATTTGTGTAGAACTAGGTGCGGAGATTGATTATTTAATTATTCTCAATGAGCCAACTGTCTTTGAGGGCACTGGTTATTTGTTGGGGGAGAGACCACCATTTCGTCGAAATCTTTTTCTTTCTTTGCGAATCTATAATAACCTCATTAAGATGCATAATCGTGTTTATACGTTGTGGAAAAAGCAACGTCTTGAGACGCATATCGGCAGCACACATCTTTGGAACGATATTCAGGCTAGGGAAGGACAAATTTTTGGACGATTTTTCCAATATCTTTCATGGTATGGTCGCGTTGGATATGTTATCGCGCGTACAAAGCATCGTAGTGATTTTCTTGGCATCAATTATTATACGAGCAATACATTTTACTTCGGTCGTAAAAACGGACGTTGGGGTTTTCATGGTACGAATGACTGGCATGCGCCAGATGTTTGGCATCATTTTTCTCATGGTTTTCTTCGTGTACTTTTAGATGCAGGGAAATATAATATGCCACTTTTTGTGCTAGAGAATGGGAAGCCTTCGCATTTGGGTTTGGATGATGTTGATCGTCAGGTTTTTCTTGAAGCGCATGTGGATCAAATGAAAGTGGCGATAGACAGAGGTATTTCTTTGTGTGGTTATTTTCATTATGCACTTATGGATAGTTATGAATGGGATCGTGGCTATGATATGAAATTTGGACTGATTGAAGTAGATCGTGATACACTTGCTTTGCAAAAGCGAAACAGTTTTTATACATATCAACGTGTTATACGCAATAGAATTGTATAGATTTTTTGTGATATTTTGACATTTGTCTGTTTTATTTTAGATAGGGCTTGTGCACTTGATGTACTTCGTGGTTAACATCTCTGTTTTTCACTCACCATGGGTAGACTATGGTTCGTGAAAAGCCTCGATTTTGCCTATCATTACACTCAAGTATGTAAGTTCTTTTAGGAGGGAAAAGGTTATCAATCAAAAAAGTATTATGGAAAAACGAATGATTGATCTCGGTCAGGGCAAAATTTCATACACTCTCAAGCGCTTTCGACGACAGAAACGTATTAATATGCATGTGCGTGATGATGGTCTTTTGGTAACGGCGGCGCTAAGCGTGCCAATCTATGAGATAGAGAGAGCGTTGCATAGAAATAAGACGTGGCTCATGAAAAACATATCACATCATGCTGTAGCACAGACACTGACAGTCGATCCTCTTGTAGTAGCACATCTCAAGAAGCGCCTTTTGCCAAAAATACAACAGAAGCTTGCATTTTACAATACGCATTACAATTTTACCTATACACGTGTGACAATTCGTAATCAGCGATCGCGTTGGGGTAGCTGTAGCTCTTCAGGTTCACTTAATTTTAATGTACACTTGGCAGGTCTATCGGAATTGCTCATTGATTACGTTGTTGTACATGAATTGTGCCACATCAAAGAAATGAATCATTCGCCTGCTTTTTGGGCACTTGTGGAGGAATGTATCCCATCGTATAAAAAATGTCGTGCTGCTCTTAAGGAAAAATCTCTTAATATGTCTGCTTAGTTTTATATGAAAGAAAAATCTATTTCACTGATCCTGCATGATGTGCGCAGTGCACATAACGTAGGTTCCATTTTCCGTACTGCAGATGCTGCAGGTATTTCACATATATATCTCACGGGATATACACCTCGTCCATATGATGGATCATTGCCATATACGACAAAGCCTGAGAGAAGTATTATAAAAACGGCACTTGGAGCGCAGGAGTATGTCTCATGGTCTGGTCATGAGACCGCACAGGAAGTGATATCTACTTTGGCTGCAGAGGGTATACGAATCGTTGCACTGGAACAATCATCTCGTAGTGTTGATTATCGCAGATACGAACCGTCGTTTCCTCTTGTGCTCATCCTCGGGAATGAGCCTAAAGGAATTGATTCGTCATTACTACTCATGTGCGATGATATTATCGAATTGCCCATGTATGGACAGAAACAATCATTAAATGTTTCTGTTGCTGCTGGTATTGCCCTTTATCATTTAATTTACTCTAGATAAGAGTTTTGTGTGTCATAATTTTTGAAAGTATTTTCACATCTTCTCTATCTTTTTTTTACATCTGTGTACAACATTTTTGAAAAAAATTATGATAAATTTTTTCATGGTATAATTTATGAATTGGTAACAATTTATACACAAAAACAAAATGTTCACAAGATTTTTTGTTGTGCTATCCATCGCAGCACTTGTCATAACGACTAATGCACCATTGGTACATGCAATTCCTTCACCGCAAGATCCTTCGACAGAAGGGATCATTACTATAGAGGCGGATGGTATCGCACCCTTTGATGGTTCTGATGGAGGAGGACTAGATTCCTCTGGCACAAATGATCTTGTAAGAAACTTTGATCTCATCACCTACAATGTAGAAGTCTCTCTTAATGATGCAGATGATACAAATCTTGTAGCAGAAATTATATTGAATGACAAAGCATCCTGGGGA
>CALIRC010000088.1 GCA_938044295.1 Minisyncoccota bacterium | reverse complement strand
CTCCTCTTTTGCACGACGTGGCAAAAACATACCAGAAACAATCCAACCCAACAAAAACGAAGTAGCCATAGTAATAAGAGCTGGTTTCCACAACGTCACCTCATAAGCATTTCCAACTACATCAAAAAACATCTCAGAGCTCGGACCATAATGTGTGCGAAGCTCTTTGAGAACATCATTAAGTGCAGTACGATTTTCTTTTACAATCTTCGGAAGATCACTTCCGTAAGTAGAAAGTGCAAAACCAATCGCACTCTCATGCAAAATCGTTTCGTTAGAAAAGGACGTATCCTCCCTTTCGCTGCGTGCGCGAAGTGCGCCATCTGCAATAATCTGTGCATTCGCAGCTGTACTGAGTGCATATACACCATCCACAGGTTGCTTAAACACTAAAACAACATCACTACGAACACCATTCACAGAGAGAAAAGAGAAGGCACCAATTGCAACAATCACAGCAAAAACAAGTGCAAGTACTGTTCGCAAAAGAGCACGAAAAAATGGCGATGAAATCTGCATTTATGTGGTCTAAAAATAACCCACAATTCTAGCAAAATACCAGTATTCTGTCAAGTATCACACACAGGCAAGAAAAATAACAGTAGGACTTACACATGTGAGTACAATTTTAGTCAAAATCAAGGCTTTTCACGAGCCATAGTCTACCTTTGTGAGTAAAAAACGTAGATTTTATTGATCAAATACACCAAATACGTAAGTCCTAAAAAGATTAAAATGGCATCACGATGGTATTATAAGCAGCTTTGCATTTCCAATTCGCGCCAATGAAGTGTCTTTTCCCAATACCCATGCACAGTCCATCGGACTCGGTGAACGTTTTTCACCAGTAAGCGCAGCGCGAAGTGGCCACAAAAAACTCCCACGATCTTCTCCTGCAGTTTCCATAAGTATTTCCTGAAGGTACACTCGCGTCCAATGATCTTCATCAATCTTTCCAAGAACCTCTTCAGCCTTTGTAAGCATTTGTGTGGTTTGTATATCCGTAGCATCTTTCCACACAAGGAGTTCCTTCTCTAAGACAATATCTTCAAAGAAAAATGGATTCTCTACGCCAAAATCTGCAAGTTTCATAAGGCGCTCCTGCTCTACGGTAAGAACACGCATAAGAAAATCTCGGTCTTGTATACGCTCAAAATCCATTTGCATATTCACGCGATCACAAAATTTTTTCATAAACGGCATCGCAAGTTCAAACAATGCTTCCGTATCATAATTTTTAATATAGTGCGCATTAATCTTCCCTAATTTCACACGATCAAACACCGCACCAGATTTATGCACTTTTTCCAGAGAAAAAATCTCTTGGAGTGCGGGCATACTATAAATCTCCTGGGTTTGTCCTCCACCGGGATTCCAACCAAGGAATGCAACAAAATTAACAATTGCTTCTGGCAAATATCCCTCTGCCATAAAATCCTCTACTGACACATCCCCATCTCGCTTGGAAAGCTTTTTCTTTCCATCGGACGATAGTAAAAGTGGCAAGTGCGCAAAAACTGGATTCTCCCACCCAAACATCTCATAGAGGATAATATGCTTAGGTGTACTAGGAAGCCACTCCTCCCCTCGAAGTATGTGTGAAATCTTCATCAAATGATCATCAACTACAACCGCGAGATGATATGTTGGGAAACCATCAGATTTCAAGATGACTTGATCATCTACAGTATTTGTACTAAAAGAGACTCTCCCACGCACAACATCTTCCACGATGATCTCTTTGCCACGTGGCACTTTCATACGCACCACATATTTTTCTCCCGCATCAATGCGCTCAAGAATTTCCGCTAATTCCAACTGCAGACAAGTACGGTCATACATCGGTGGCTGCTTCATCTTCTGTTGCTTCTGACGCATAGTATCCAATCGCTCCACCGTACAAAAACAATAGTACGCATGCCCTGCATCGATCAACTGTCCCACGTACTTTTGATAAATAGAAAGTCGCTTGGACTGCGTATATGGTCCATAATCACCACGCTCCTCAATTCGGTCAGAAACAAGAAATGGACCTTCATCATGCACAATTCCAGACCAATCAAGAACACGCAAAAGATTTTCTACAGCACCACCCACTTCACGACTCTGATCCGTATCTTCGACACGCAAAACAAGTTTGCCACCATTTTGACGTGCAAAAAAATAATCATAAAGCACAGTGCGCAGCGTCCCGATATGCATAAAACCCGTCGGAGACGGAGCCATTCGCACACGTACTTCTTTTTTTATGTGATCAATCATTGTACATTTACTCAGGTTTTTCCTTCGAAAGAGTTAGTTCACCACCAACATTGACCAAGTAAACTTCTTTACCTTTTTTATATTCAAATGCTATTGACTTATCAGCACCCTTTCTTGCTCGTTCACATAAATATGCAAAAGTTTCCTCATCCTTCTCCACATCTGATCCTCTAGCTGCAAGATCTTCAAGATACTTCTCTGCTAGCTGTAAAATTGTATCAGATTCACGATGAATCCATTGACCTTCAATAAGTTTTCTCATTTTTGTGAGATTAATATTTTATATGGAAAAACGATTACCGCCCGCCACATCCGTCGCCATCGCTTGGGCTCTAAAATGAAACGCCAGAACCATTCCAGTCCGATCTTCTGCATAAAAAGAGGCGCACGTCGCAACTTCCCTGTAAGAAAATCCACCGCACCGCCTACACCGACAGCAATACAATCCCAATCTACCATAGTTTTACTAATCTCTGCAAGAAAAAAATCTTGATGCGGCGCACCAAAAGTACAAAATATCATATCTGGCATGCATCTTTTCATCTCTCGGCAAACACGTTCTACATCGTCCACGCTGTAAACACGCGCACCACTACGAGATACACGAACAGTTATAACATTTACAGTAATATCTGGATACAAAAAAGTAACGACTTCCTGCACAGATTGGGACGAAGAAAGACTATCATCCGGCAATATAAAAAAAACAGAACCTTTTTTTTTATGTAATAATGCAAGGGCATCAAGTAGTAGCTCTGCCCCACTATAACGCTTTACCTTCTCTTTTTTAAAAAAAGAGAGAACAAAAGCAAGTCCTACACCATCGATTGTATAAGCCTGTGCATTTTCAATAGTGCGTTGGTATAAACCATCATGATGCGCATGCAAAAGAATCTCAGGATTTAATGTAACAATACGAAACATATTGAGACCAGAACATACACGTTCCAAATCACACCTCGAGACAACCTTTTTTGCTGAAATATCTACACCGAGAACCTCCATAACACGTTACTTGAAAATAATATCCCGCAATCGAACATAATGAGTAGAAATCACACGAAAAAAAGTATAGGACGAACGCACACGAGTATGTGCAATAAACCGTCGCTTACGCAACAAAGAGAAAAGATTCGACAATACATCACTCCATGATTTAAATACGATACCAGTAATCTTTTGTTTTTGATGTGTTTTTGTAGTGGAATGCAAACGAGAAGCGGGACCACTTTTTTTAAGTACACTCAAAAAAACAAGTATATAGCGAAATGGAACAAACACAAGAAGTATAGGCAGATAATACCACGGTGCATTCTTGATGATGTTGTAAAAGTGATTTCTATGGATATGAAATGCCTTAAATGGAGAATTCTTTTTACCTGTCGCACTGTGCACATGAAACACCAAAGCCTCTGGTACAAAAAGTACACGATAATCAGCAGCTACAAGTCGCCATGCTAAATCTACATCTTCATAATATGCAAAATAATCGCGATCATAATACCCAGCATACGGCAACATCGTCGTCTCCAAAGCTGCACGAGTATAAAGCGGCGCACTACCACTCGGCCCAAAAATATCAGTCGCCGCATCATACTGCCCACGATCAACTTCCCCGATGCCACGATTAAGTGCGCTCATCTCAAAACTCGTAACGATACCAGTTGTATCGAGGTTTCCTTTTGCAAAATAGTTACGAACTTTAGGTTGAAGTGCGCCCACAGGTGGCCCATCTGTATTCTCAAAAGACTGAATACTAGTACGAAGCACACCGATGAAATGCTCATCACACTCTGTGTCATTATTGAGAGCGATCACATATGAAATCTGCGGAATACTCAACGCAGCTCGCATGCCGATATTTGTCGGATGCGCAAATCCCATATTTGCACTAAGCTCAACCCACGACACATCAGAAAATTTTTCCTGTACCATCTCCAATGATCCATCCAGTGAACCATTGTCCACCACAATGACCGCAAAAGACTGATCCTTCTGTTTTTGTAAACTTATGAGACAGCGCTCAAGAAGTGTACGCTGATCCCAATTCACGATGACAACTGCAGTATCAACATGCGAAGGAAGATTTTGTAACAATGAAAGATCTTCACGCACACTGCCATCAATCTGCTGACGCAAAAAAGTATAGTACGCTTCGTTTCCCTGCGAACGCGTTGTATGTTTTTTAAGAACATCCGCCCGCGCCCGCTCTCCCATCGTACAACGCTCTTGATCATCCTGAATCAAACGTTCAATTTTGGTATACCATTCCTTTTGAGAACCTGCGACAAAACCTGTTTCACCATCTGCAATAACATTACAAAATTCATGCGTAGCACTTGCAACAATTGGTACACCTACAATACCAGCTTCATAATATTTAATCGCACTTTTCGATTCACAAAAATCATCACCAATCTCAAGTGGTGCAATATTAATATCACACGAAGCAACACTCTGAAAATATTCCTCACGTGACATATACGGTTCCCGCATAATACGATCTACATAAACATCAAAGCGCCGATCTAAACTGAGTGGTCCTGCAATCAACAAATGAACATGTGGGTACTGCTTCATAATATCGATAATCGCGTTAGAAGCGCTAGAAAAATCTCGATCATGCGATGCGCTACCGCTAAAATACCCAATCGTAAAACAACCTTCTACAGCCTTAGGAAGGTTACGATCAATAACTTTAGAAGCAATCCCGATAAACGTATCAGAAAGTTTATTTGGTACGACAAATACTTTTTTACCATGTTTGCGTAAATGCTGCGCAAGAGGCTCAGTCGTTGTAGTAGCATATGCAACATACTGATCACGCACGACACACTGACTCAACCCATCACGGTATTGCGAACGTTCCAGACGATTCATATTCTCGTATGTGCTTGTTTGGCGCATGCGCGCACCATCAAATGTGAGATCATCTGTCTCAAAAAGTACAGTTTTTTTTGCTTGTTTAGCACGAGCAAGAAATGTCTTGATCCGACGTGAACATCCTACGCGATGCAATACAAAAACATCAAAACGATCAATGTACCGTAAAAGAAATGGATTGTCTTGTGTTGTAGTAGCACAAGCAAAACCACGCACACGAAGCTCTTCACACACATGTTCACCTCTATACAATGCACTATCACCGATCCCACCTGTAATATAAAGAATCTGACCCTGACCTACACGACGCAACGAAGAGAGGAAAAAATTCCATGTACGCGCAAGCGCGCGAAAAAAACCATCTCGCTGGATGAGGCTCCACACTTTTCCCACTTTAACTAAGATTCGTTTCATGCACTTAGAGATATTCAACTGTAAGACGATCACCTTCCAAACGCACAATAGCATCTCTCAAAAGATCAAAAGTGCGCTCCAACTCCTTGCCCTGTCCAGTAATAACCCGCACAGTGGTCGGAAGAATTTCCACGCCAGACTGCTTTTGTATTTTGAGGGCATAGCCATCTTCAGTAATGCGTTCTGGAAGTGTATATTGCAACATCGTTGGCAATGTATCTCCTATAAAAATATCAAACTTGTATCCATATGCTTGTTTATTTCCATAGACATCTTCCTCCACATCAGGCACACCAAACCACTCTCGCACCTTCCACGAAGCTCCTTTTGGTGTGTATAAACGCGTATATGCATGATAATCACTTGTGCGGTAATTTGCTTTCTTAGCTGTATGTTCATATGACATACGCATAGTCGCAAGTGGCAAATCAGAATCATAGAGACCCGAAAGTACTTGCGAACCAATTTCCGGAGTACGATATCGTACCATACGACCTGCAGACACATCATTTACCTGTGCATTTTTCCCAGTAAAATCTACGGTATATTCAAGTGTGCGCTTGATATAATAATCAGATTTTAACGCACCCAAATTCGCATCAACAACAGCCAGATAATCACCTTCCCACGCAGTATCTACTGCAGTACCCCAATTTTTCTGTGCAATCATCTCTTGTTGAGTTTGCTCACGAAACCACATTTGTATATCACGATCCCCCAAATTTTGCACCGCCATTGAAAGAAGCTTGGGCAGATTATCTTTACCAAGCGAAAAACGATCACTAAGTGACATCTCAGAGGAACCGATGAGTGCTGTCAGAATTTCCTGCAAAAGTAACGGCAAAACTTGCTTGCGATTTTCGCGATCTGCATGTGTAACTTTTTTAATCTTTTCACCTGTTTCTGGATCAGTATTACAAACTTCTTCGATACCAGTTTTCAATTCACGCTTTCGACAAGCTTCCCGCTCCTGCGCGAGAATAAAAGGCTTCTCAACAATATCCTGAATCTGCAGCAAGACACCCTCAGAAGTAAATTCTCCATGTTTTTCATATCCAGTTACACGAAGAGGGCCAGTAATCGCAAGAAGATCCTCCATAACAGAAGCGTTCACGGCAAAAATACCATCAAACTGCTGCGAACGTGAACTCAGGTTATACAAGTGTTCAGCACGCTCAGCATTCAGAGGGAAATCCATCTCCCAATTACTATCACGGAACTCCATTTTAGAGATGCCAAGGTACTGCTGAAAAGAAGCTGGCGCAGCAATGTCTGATACTACTTCACGATCTAGATGATTTGCATCAAAAACCTCCCACGACACGACGGTTGCATCCTGTACAACTACAGTGGCATATTGACCGAGAAATCCTCCCCCTGGCCGCAGCTCCATATTATTTTGAAGTAAGATGAGATAATGTCGCACTCGCCCATCTCGAACAAAGATTTCCTCCAAAAGCGACACAAACGTCATTGCATCATCTTGCAAAGCAGGATCATCTGTAACAACTTCAATATTACTTTTTGCAAATGCAATTGCTTGCTCTGCAAGTACGCCTTGATTACTCGTAAAATAACGATAAACGAAAAAAGCTCCCACACCAAGTATAAGCATTAAAAATACGACAAAGACGAGTATTTTCTTCATATCACCTATCATATCACACCTCTTTCAATAAATTTCTTGACTTCTCCAAATACAAAAATACCGCAATTTTCTCTGCTATACAATACGTTGTGCAAGTGTTAGGATGACTTTATGCAAGAAAAGCATCAATGAAACGCCTTATAAAATTCATACTAATAACACTCTTACTCCTCGCAAGCATCCTTTGTGTAAGTTTTTTTTATGTGCTCTGGCATTATCAATCAGAAGCAAGTACCAAGCGAGATTGCGGTGTTATATTTGGTGCTGCAGTCTGGCGCGATGATATCCCGTCGCATGCACTCAGAGACCGCGTTGTGACCGGCGCAAAACTCTACAACGAACAACGCATATCATGCATCGTACTTTCTGGTGGAGCAAGCACTTTCGGTGCTCACGAAGTAGACGTCATGAAAAAAGTCCTCCTCGAAAAAAAGATTCCAGAAAAAGCATTCATCGAAGACAGAAACGGTGTAGATACAGAAAGCACACTCAGTAATCTCGATCCTAAAAAATCCTATGTACTTATCTCAAACGATTTCCACTTAGCACGTATCAAACATCTCGCCCACAGGGAAAACCTCATTCATTTTGATCTCCACGCTTCCCAATATCTGAGTGGACGCTATCCCAAAGAACCATATTTCTTCTTCCGTGAAGTCATCGCAAATATTTACTACTTTTTTCACCTCGACAAAATAAACGCTCCCAAGAAAATTCCTCCCGCCCTCGAAGATAAATTTCCACTCTAGCGTTATAGCCATGAGTAGAGATGTGATGCCTATATCAGCACACTTAAGACTTACGCACGTCAGTATGATTTTAAGAAAATCAAGACTTATCATGAGTCATAGTCTACCTATGGTGAGTGAAAAAACATAGATTTAACGACAAAAGTACACCAAGAGTGTAAGTCCTGACATTAAAAAAGGCGATGCATATTGCACCACCCTGTACTAGCAAACGAAACCATCACTTCTTAAATAATCAATAACCATCATCTCAGTCCACCAATAAGTATATAAAGCACAACACAACGATGAAGCAAAATGAGTGAGAGTATATAAAAGAATAGTATTTCTTACTTTTTCCGCAAAAGAAGCATGTGTAGTCCAAATTCACCAGCTTTTGCTGCAGATATACACGTAGTAAGATACGCTTCCCATTTTTTCAATTCCCGCGGATCACCCAAAAGAGTTTGCGGCATATTGTGCACAAGATTACTAAGCCAAAAACGAAGAGTATATACGTAGTTCGCACGAACATCAAGATCGTGTATACGTGAGACTTCAAATCCCACTTTTTCAGAACATACCACAAGCACAGAAAGTTTTGTTAGCCATCCACCCGGAAAGATATACTTGTGAAAAAAACTATTTTTCCCTACGCGGAAATACTGCGTCGTAATCGTCTGGATATACATCAGACCATCATCTTTTAAGGCTCTGTGACAAACAGCAAAATATTTTTTATATTCCCACGGATGCAACGCTTCCATCATCTCGATAGAAACTACAGCATCAAATTGACCGTAATCACTCTGCGGTAAGTCCTTACAATCACCAAGCCGAAGATCGATCAATCCTGGATATAAGGATTGTATATTACTACACACGTAGTCATAATGCTGTAATGAATTTGTATAGGAAACAACAGATATACCCAGTTTTGCAAATTGTAAATCAAGCGCTCCGTAACCAGTACCTGTAATCAAGACTTTAGCGCCTTGCTCAAGCTGCAATGCATCCACGATACTAAGTAGCTTTGCGATCTGGTCCGCATCAAGATCACCAGTATTAAGCTGCACTGAAGAATAGACGTTATTCTTACACAGCATATTGTGAAAAATGTCATAATGCTCATTGTAATTATACGCTGATCGAGCATGTATATCTGTCTCAAAATACCGCATAATCCATTCCACACCTGGACGAAAGACTCTTTCACACTGATACAAATATCGAAATGGCTGCACATAACCTACCTTATAAAAATACACAGAAAAAATTCTATCAAGAGTACGTTCTAAGTCCTTTGTTTTCCAATTCCCTGCTATGTACGTTTCAAAGAGGCCAACACTACCACAAAAAAGAATTTTGCACGCTACACCATCTGCACAAATGGAGATATCAGCCTTATCATCTCTGAAACCTATCACAACAGCTTTGCCAAAAAAACAACGAAGAATCCACAAAGACACTTTGTCAAAAAAACGAAAAGAAACCTGTTTGACCATATCAAGCATTTGTATCTCCACTTTGTTAAAGAAGGACTGAATCATAACACACAAACCAATAGAGATCAAAAAAAATTAAAAAAAACATCCAAAATTTAGACAAAGAAAATCGTAAGTACCACAAAGGAGACACAAAAGAAAATACTACCAGCAAGGGTGATCCATGCACGCTTAAGCCAACGCATTTTCACCCTCGCAATTTGCGCAGCAAGATACGTTTGATCTTCCCAGGCATGGGTCTCCTGAGAACTATTCACATTAAAAAGATTATTTCGATATTCTTCTCGCGTAAGATCAGTAATATTCATCCACGAAAAAACCGTATTGTGCTCACACCGTGTCTTACGTGCATCACGCATTAGAACCATAAATGCACTAATACTGGAACAGAGAAAAAGGATGATAAAAAAAGAAAAAATACCTATGCCCAGAGGAATCGCACCTACCCATGCGGCAGTTGCATGATGATGAATAACCTCTGAAAACTTGTGGGTATACGGGTTTTCCGTGACAAGCAGCGCTACAAGCGCAGCATTGAAAGCGAGAATAATACTCGCGCGCGAATCAGCATGCTTACTCCACATCGTCGCGCGCGCATAGTTCTCACGATCAATTTCATGAATATTCATAATACTGTTTCCAATTAATTAACGGTTATTTTACAAAATTCTCTGTTCTTTGCTGAGGATAATATACACGACCTATAGTAAAGACACTACTGAACATTTCACATGAAGAAAAATAAATCAGTTAGTAAAAAAATTGAAGAAAATTCTTCCAAAAAAGTAAAAAGCACCACAAAAGGTAGTGCAATAATCATCCAGCGAAAACTATACCGAAAAAATAGTGTATATAATACATATAATTCTTCTTTCACACAGCATACGCAATGTTGACAAAAAATGCAAGAGTCAGAATATACAAAGTCAACCTATAAATGACAAAAAAGTCTTCAGGTAGCAAAGCAAAATCTTGCAACACAGTATGCGCCTAATTGTTGATGGGTATCTTTTTCAGAAGAAGCACTTTGTAGATCCCATCCAAATTTCTCACAAATCCCTATTTGATCGTTTACATGCACTTGCAGCCGTACAACATTGTAGAAATAAGCCTAAATAATAAATCTAAAGAAACATAAAGAAAATGATCGAAGTAAATGGAGTAATAACGTAAATCACGAAAATAGTTAAGAAAAATAAAAAAAATTCCTTTTCAGATACTGTAAGGTCATTTTTTATTTATGTAAGCAAAAAAATAATGTGAAAAAACAGTGACTAAAATACAAGATCCATTCTCTCAAACATCGCATAAAACTAAAGCGACATATCAACTTCAGCATCCAATTTCTCTTGTTCTGCACTATTTACAACTTCAGAACGCGGAGCAGCATAAAATAGTACCAGAAATATAATCGTAAGAGGAACAAATGCGATCATCATAATTACCATCTTCTTACTCAATACTTGACCAGTTGATTTTTCTATTGACGCTTGGATTTTCTTTATTAAAGTATTCATGAAAATTGTTAAATATTTTACAAAGGTATCGGAACATAGCAATACCATGAACTTCCGTTTACTGATCCTGGGATATTATCACACACAGCATCTCTATTTTGAGGACCAACCGCAACATAGACACGTAGGTCACCTCCAGTAATCCACATAAAAAGACCTCTAGTTGGCATCTCTTGAGGATATTGACCAACTGGTATTGTACCAACAGCACTTAGAGCGTTATTAATAGGAATATTTGTGACTGACCCAGCTCCCCAACATTCTGAATAGATACCAAGACATCCATTACCACTAGTAATAGAATCAAATTCCCCTGCATGAATAGCGGACCTCACTAAATTTATTGAACCTGTGACATAGGTTAAGTACGAAGCATTCAAAGCACTCACACGAGCAGATTGCAAACTCACAAGTACAATTGACGCCAAAATACCAATAACTGCTATAACGATAAGGAGCTCAATAAGCGTAAATGCAAGGACCTTTTTATAATTCATTTTTTTTGATTAATTTATTATAGTATAACATACTTATAAAAATGTTTTCCACAGCTTTTTATCCAAAACTAACAGCTGTAAAAACATCCCAATTACGATCGCAAAGCTTCACGCATCAGGTCGGCAGCTTTTTGTGGGTTTGCTTTACCTTTGGTCTCTTTCATTACTTGCCCCATCAAATACTTAAAAGCATTATCTTTACCTGCCTTAAAATCATAAACAGATTTTTCATTTGCAGCAACAACACTACTAATCACTATAGCTAAAGCCTCCACATCATCATCCTGCGCAAGATTTTTTTCTTCCACAATCATGCTAGGATCACCACCAGTATCAAACATCACTGCAAGTACAGTTTGTGCAGCTGAAGAATTGATCTTACCATCACCAATCATCCCAACAAGTTCTGCATAATTTTCTGCAGTAATTTTCATCTCAGAGATAGCCATACGCGCATCACCAAGGAGTTTCTGAAGCTCACTCACAAGATAATTTGCCGCCAATTGCACAAGTTTCTTTTCTTTTGCATTTGTTTCCTGACTAACAATTTTCTCTCGCAATTCACTGATCACATTCTCAAAAAAATCAGCCGTTGTCTCATCTGCGATAATCACATCCAAATTTTCTCTGCGGATACCATACTCCCCCTCAAATCGCTTGTATTTCTGTGCAGGTAATTCTGGCAATTGACGTTCAAGCTCCTTAATATAAGCAGCTGTGAAAGTCATTGGCAAAAGATCGGGATCTGGAAAATATCTGTAATCATTTGCATTCTCTTTAGAGCGCTGCGACACAGTCTTGCCTGCCGCATCATCCCACCCTCGCGTTTCTTGCACGATCGTACCACCTTCATCCAATACTTCTGTTTGACGCGCAATTTCATAATTAGCAGCACGCTCCACACTACGAAACGATCCTATATTTTTTACTTCCACTTTTGTTCCAGACAATCGATCCTCCCCTTCCTTATAAAGTGACAAATTCACTTCGCAACGCATCTGACCTTTTTCAATATCCGCGCGAGAAATGCCTAGATAGCGAAATATTTGCTGCAACTTCTGACAAAAAAGTCGCGCCTGCGCGCCATCCTCAATATCAGGTTCGCTAACCAATTCCATAAGCGGAACACCAGCGCGGTTCAAATCCACAAGTGTCGCACCAGCAACATGCATATTCTTTCCCGTGTCTTCCTCCATGTGGATACGCGTGATACCAATCGTCTTCATTTCACCTGATGCACGTACTATATCAAGTGCACCAGAACCACAAAGTGGTTCATCATACTGCGAAATTTGATATCCCTTCGGAAGGTCAGGATAAAAATAATGCTTTCGATCAAATTTACTATGCATTGCAATCTCACATCCCAGTGCAAGCCCTGCCATTTGCACAAAACGAATCGCTTCTTTATTCGGAACAGGCAGCGCACCTGGCTGAGCTGTCACTACCGGATCAATTGATATATTTGCCTTTTCTTCTTCTCCTAAACCATTGGGTGCACTACTAAACATTTTGCTCTTAGTTGCAAGTTCCACATGAATTTCCATTCCAATTGTCACACCGTATTTTGACATATTTTCAATTATTCAGTTTTCACATAACCAGTATTATAGCAGATAAAATCAATATTACACGCCAGTACTACCAAAACCTGCATCACCACGATCTGCCACATCTAAATCTTTTACTGCAATAATATCTGGTGAAACATATTCCTGAAAAATAATTTGTGCAATTTTATCTCCTCGCACAAATCCAAATTCTTCCTTGCTGAAGTTGATCATCCCAACAAGAAGCTCTCCACGATAACCACTATCAATTACTCCACCCAAAATCTTGAGACCTTTTTTGTGAGAAAGGCTACTTTTATCCCAGATTAAACCAACATACCCATCCGGGATTTGCAAAGCAATTTTTGTATGTATTTGCACGCGTGCACCAGGAGCGATACTACAATCAATTGCTGCAAACAAATCATACCCTGCATCGCTTACATGTGCCTTCTCAGGCAATATCGCGTCATCATCCAAAATTTTCACCTTAAGCATCATACTATTTTTGCAAACGTTACTTACCGATCTAAAATTTCTCGCTCAGCCTCCAAATTACGATCATCATTCTTGTTTATATCAAATTCTTCTCCATGACGTGTACGCAGTTTTGCAATATTTCGCTCCATTTCCGTTTCAAAGTCAGTGTCTAGGGCTTTCATAGCAAGTGCGATGTACCACAACATATCACCAAGCTCCTCGCGCATATTAACAACATCTACAGCCTTACCACTATAACCAGCTCTTTTCAAGGCGTCTAAAAATTCCCCAGATTCTGTCGCTATGCCAATACCTGCATGCAGTAACCGATCATAACGATCAAGCGAAAATTTTTCTGGCTCCGTTTTCAGAACTTCCTGTATATACTCCAATGAATTCATAAGTGTACAATTTACAAATTACGATACAATAATACGATATTGGCCAAGTACGTCGACGATATCTTCATGAATATTTTCAATACTCCGCAATTTATTACGACGAACACACACAATTTTCTCCCAATTTTTCTGCGTACGCGTAAGCCATTTTGCCGTTTTTACAGAATTTTTTAAATATAAATCATCCTTCTCACAAAGATCCTTTTTTTTACCAGAAGAATCCAACAGTTCACGAGAAATAGTAAAAGGCACTTCCAAATAAATTGTGAGATCAGGTCGCGGAAGACCAAACACGCCGTATTCCATCTCCTCTTGCCACAAGAGGAATTTTTTTCGAGCTGCGATACTCTCGATCTTCCCACCTTGATGAATTTGATTTGCACTAACATACCGATCCAAAATCACGATATCACCTGCAGCAAGCCACTTTGCGATCTTTTCTTTCGATTCAAATCGATCAGCTGCATATAAAATCGATGCAATACGAGGATCCAGAGCCACAAAATCACCATGATCCCCCATGCGACATTCATTGATAAAACGACCAAAAAATTGATCTTCATAGCGTGGGAAATCATGTGATCGCACAACACATCCCATTTTTCGCAAACGTTTCACCAACAGTGCAGCCTGTGTTGCCTTTCCACTTCCATCAGATCCATCAAGTACAATCAATTTTCCTTTTTTACGCTTTGTCATTTCTTCTATATATACAGTAGTCACACGATCAACACGCATTATCAAGCACCTTTCCGACAATAACATCGACCTTTTTCTTCAAGTCATCGAGAGAACCGTCATTCACAATCACATGATCAGCAAGCTTCCTTAGAGGTGCAATAGTAATTTCAGTATTATGTTCATGATCTGATTTAAATTCTTCAAAACTCTTCACGCGATCACCTGCATTTTCACCGCGCACAACAAGTCGATCATATCGTTTCTGAATATCTGTTTCAATATAAAAAATGATCACGCGAGCATCCAATTTTCGCAACTCAAAAATTTCTTGTTCACGACGAATCGCTTCAATGACAAAAAAAGTACCATCATGACGTTCTATGTCAGCAGACATCACCTCCGCAAGTAAATCCTCACCAAAAAGCGTTCGCAGTGAAAGTGAGAGATCCGATATTTCTTTCCGTCCCTGATCAATGTAAAGCCGATCAAGTACATCGCGCAGTATCCGACTAAAACTCCAGTATACCGCACCTTGCGACGACGCTAAATGTTTCGCAATCGTTCCCTTCCCAGATGCCATCTCACCTACAATACCTATGACAATTTTTTCCTGCATAAAATAATTACTATTTGAGGACCTCCTCACTTTAGTGCAATGTGAGGCATAAACACTACTTTTTCTGTAAGGCGTACTAACGTACGTCGTCAGAAAAAGGAGTATTTATAACGAAGCAGTGTGCAAAGTGAGGAAGTCCTATATTTTAAATCGTTATCTACTCTTTTTTATATTGTACAAAATCATAGTCAAAATGCTCACACGAAAAACTCTCCCGAAAAACTTCGTCAAAAGAAGTTTTATCCCACCGTGGAAAATAGGTATCAGCATCTGCATCTACAGCATCGATCTCAGTAAGATAAAGGTGTGTTACATATGGTAGCAGCAATCGATAAATCTCTGCACCACCAAAAACATAAATTTCATCTCCACCCTCTGATTGCTGTGCAATCGACAATGCTGCATTCACATGATCTACACTATGTACTGTATCACATCGCTGCACGCCAGAGATAACTTTGCGCGAAAGAACAATATTCGTCCGCCCCGCTAGTGGACGAAATTTTTCTGGGATTGAGTGATATGTTTTACGCCCCATAATCACGGGATGTCCCATTGTTAAATCCTTTACACGTGACAAATCCCCAGGCACACGCCAAATCAGATCACCATTTTTGCCGAGCTCACCCTTTTTACCAATAGCTGCTACAGAAATAATTTTCATTTACAATTACAATAATCTATATAACGAGAATTTACACATTTGAATGTAATTTTAGGTAAAATCGCAGATTTTCACAAGCCATATCCTAACTATGATCAATGAAAGACGTAGATTTTAACGACAAACACACCAAGTGCGTAAATTTTAATTACTAGGACTTACGCACTTGAGTGTAATTTTAGGCAAAATCAAGGCTTTGCACGAACCATAGTCTACCTATGGTGAGTAAAAAACGTAGATTTTAACGACAAAGTACACCAAGTGCGTAAGTCCTAATAACATCAAAAAAATATCCAAGACAATCATACAGGCCACACAATAAACAGTGAGACTTGCGCACTACTATAAATAACAGTGAGGCGTTCAGCCAGAAATAATCCGATGCTTTTCTTTTAAATCACCAATTTTTCCAGATGTAATCAACGACACTTCTTGCGCATCCTCTTTTGCCGTACCTTCAATAACATCCTTTTTATGATAACGACTCTTACGTGCATCTACTGGATCTGAAAGAGATTCAAAAACAATCTGACAAAAACGCTCTCCAGGATAAAGCCTTATTACTTGCGAATTTGTATTGTTCTTAACAGGTATAACAAGCTGACCTTCATAACCAGAATCAATAATACCAGTAAGATCAACAGAAAGTCCGCGACGGTTCACTGAAGAACGCGGATATAAAATTGCCATAAGATCATCCGGCGTTCTGACTGACTCTAAACTCGAAACAGAGACACTCTCATTAGGAAGAAGTTCGAAATATTGCCCCTCTTCCAATTCTAAAACATCAAAATGATCCGAATGATATCCTTCCTTGAGAGGATTAACACTAACAGCTTCTCTCCCATTTTTCGTCAAACGCCACTGCTTCGCAACGATAAATGTAAAGCCTAAACGTAAATCAACAGCATGAGCTTGCAATTGAAAAGTATCTAAGTGAGGCTCAAATAAAATAGCA
The DNA here is from genome assembly GCA_938044295.1 of Minisyncoccota bacterium. Classification (GTDB taxonomy): domain Bacteria; phylum Patescibacteriota; class Minisyncoccia; order Moranbacterales; genus JAHDCW01. The sequence goes on along the minus strand of CALIRC010000088.1, from coordinate 1,613 downwards.
CCATCGTCGATGCGTTCAAGAATTTGCGTCTGAGATAAAACTGCCATAAAAAAATTACAATGATATAAGAAGTCCTTTTATTGCAGGAAGAGGATCATACTGTTTTTCAAGAATCGAAATCATTTCATCAGTCACTGCACGATCTTTGTTTTCTGATCGATCAAATGTATTTTCAGGTAATGTCGCAACGATCGGCTTATGCTCATGCGTGCGTGAAATCATTTCTTTTGCACCATCATAGTGATTATCATAGATGTGAGCATTTGAGATCGAATGTGTATAAATGCCAGGCTGCACACCAAGTTTTTGCGCCAAAATACATTGCAAAAGAGCGAAACCAGCAACATCAGCTGGAAATCCCAGCACCATATCATTCGAACGAACGATGTTGTGCAAATGAAGCCGTCCACCGATAATATTTACTGTAAATGTGTATGGACATGGCACATTTTTTTTTGCAACTCCACCAAGACCATCATGTGCTGCATCCCATGTAATAACGACTCCATGTCGCGAAGAAGGATCTTCTGCTAAAAGTGCAATGAGCTTCCCGATCTGATCACGACCAAAGTGCTTACGCCAACGGTACCCATATGCCACAGTCACCACATCACCAGGATTAGTAAAATGATCCCAAATTTTTGTATAATCCCGGAGAAAGTCAGCAGGTTTACGAGCCCCAGAAAGAAACCAAACCTGCTCCGCAACAAACATCTTAATAGGAATTTTTCGCAACGTCAAAAGTGGAAATCCCTCTTTCTCAATATCAATCGAAAAAGTAAGACCAGGAATAGCTGCCGTCTCCCGATTTGTACGTTCATTTTTCTCACGAATACCATTATCCATGATGTTCACGAGCATTTCTTGATACCTTTGATCAAATACATTCATGATTGACATGGTAACACCTCTTATCTATACTGACAATAAATTAACAATACTATGCACATTCAATACCCCTACTTACCTAAAAATAAAGAGATCCTTTTTGTAAAGAGCACACACCCCATAATGCTCAAAGCAAAAGAATTCGCAAAAAATTACTCTCGAGATAAAGTAATGCCAAACGCCTCAATAATCGTGAAAAACAATGAAGTTATAGGTATAGGCGCAAATGGAAGCAACTACCATGATACTCACGAATGTGAACGAGTAAAGCTAAACTCAAAAAGTGGTCAAGATTATGAACTATGTGAGGGTTGCCATCCAAAAAATCACGGTGAGCAAACAGCCATTCTAGATGCACTAAAAAAAGACAATGACACAGATGACGCAGAACTGTACATGTGGGGACACTGGTGGTGCTGCAAACCCTGTTGGAAAGCTATGAAAAATGCTGGCATAAAAAATGTATACGTAATTAAAAATGCCAACGAGCTTTTTGACAAAAACAACCCAAAAAACATTGTCGGCAAACAATTTCTCTAAAATCCTGTCCACGATCTTTTTTCCAGACAAAATTGCAAATTTACCCTTCTTGAGAAAAACAAGTAGTTATACCATCTCCAAATAACCAGCCTACATTAAGTGTGCTCTCTCGTGAGCGAGACATCTGCCACAGATGCGCAGTGTGTCTAGACCCATAAGCAGCTGTGGTAGGTGTCGCAGCCGCG
>CALIRC010000087.1 GCA_938044295.1 Minisyncoccota bacterium | reverse complement strand
GGATGAAAGAATCAAATCAAGGATGTAGGGCAGGTTAGTTAGCAAATAATAATACAAGTGGTATAGAAAAAATACAAATGATAACAAAGATGTACTAAAGCATGTTTTAAAGATATCGGTGTCGACTTTTCACAGCCTTTTCACATAGTACATGTATTTACTTTTTACCCATCTGCGCACTATGTTCTTTCGTCATGTGACGGGTGACCTGATTACTATGATTGAAGAGTTTACCACATATTTTACACTTTTTTGATGCTACATGGGAGCGTTCATGAGCTTGGAGATTCTTCAGTTTGGATGTTCTGTATTGTCCACAAATACTGCAAACCATCTCCCTAACCTGTTCATGCTCTGCCAGATGTCGACTAAGGTCCGTTTTGTAGACGTATGACTTATCACATCCTGAGACATGGCAGTTAAAGCGTTTGTTACCATGTGTTAGTTTATGGACGTCTAGTTCATTTTGGAATGTATATTCTTTTCCACATTTGTCACATATCAACTTAATACGAGTATGCGAATACATATGACGTCTCAGTGTGTCTTTTGTGGCGAACGTTTTCCCACACACGGCACATTTGGAGATTTCACTGTGAGCCTTTTCTCTGTGTTCCTCAAATTCGGAGTCAGTCTTACACTTGAACCCACACAGTCTACACGTGATTTTGTAGTTTCCCCTCTTCGCCTTTTCTTTGCGCTTGGTTGTGGCTCCTGGTTCCAGAAGTGCAGGTAGGGGTGATATGAGCCTCGGTACTTGCACCTTTTTCTTTAAATCTGACGCACTTCTAGTAGCTCGTCTTGGTGCTTTTGCTGAAGTGACCATCCCTCTAGTAACCCTCTGGGATGCTGTTGCACGAGGTAGAGGTGGTGGTGGAGGCAGAAGTGATTGTGACCGATGTTTGTCTGTTGCGACTTTTCTCGCTTTCTGTAACGCCTTCTCCCGGTTGTTCATTTTTTGCAGGTGGTCCTCACATTCATCCCGAGAGACATCGACTCGTGCTGACTTTTCACAAATCAGTCGTTCCAATTCAGCCAACGACGTGGCTGTGAAAGTCTTTATTCTCTTGGGTTTAGGTTGCGACTTATCCGGAGTGTCAGCTTTTCGTTTCGTCGCTTTTGGGACTGCCACAATGGGTTTCGTACTGGGGTTTGTACCTGTTTTCTTTGGGATAACTGGTTTCTTTTTGGTCCATGGTGCCAGGTCCATTCTGCTTAGTCGCCGTTCAATTTTCCTGACTCGAACTCCGTCTTGTAAGGGAAGGAACGGACACGTTTCATCTACTGTTGTGTTACCACGATAGTAAAACAGGAGATTGGATGCATTGATTCTGTCAAGATCAGTTGGCAGGTCTGTTGTCACGAACGTTGTCCAGTACCCTTTTTTGTGATAAACCATACTATGTAGGTTGCACATAAGGCACAAGAAGTACAGAGATAGTTCATCGCCTGATCTGGTACCGTTTTTTATACCTACTAGCCATGTAAATACATCGATATTCATAGCCTGTAGTATTTCTTTCCCCACACTCTCAACGTGTTCTGCACAGGAAATACAATAGTCATGTAATAACAGTCTCACTTCGTTTTGTGGTTTTCTCAGGTATCGACCAAAAATGTTAAACATGGCGTCGTCACATAGTTTCGGTGTGTCCCGTGCCGATTCCATTTTAGTCGCCCACATAATGTTAACAGGAAGGTCTTCAATGTCATCTTCACTTAGTCTGTCATTCGAATTCCACTTAATAACACTGGAGACATACTCGTACGGATTGTTGAGAGTAGCCATCTTTGCTGTAACTGAGTACCAGTCTAATTACCGGTTGAGTATCTATGCAGTCGGCTTCGACATCACATAACGTCATACATTCACCTTCTTATCACAAGTTTTGTTTCAACTTTTCACAAAATAATTCAACTTTACCATAATGTACAGATCAGTTTTTGTTACAACTTTTCACAGATGTAGTTCAATTTTTCTAACATTTTACAGATCAGTTTTTGTTACAACTTTTCACAGATTTAGTTCAATTATTCTAACATTTTACAGGTTACTGCTTGCTTAAACGATTTTATTGACCCTTTGTTCTTCAGTGCAGTTGGTAACCGAGTAAAATCTATTATTGATTTGCACAGAAAGCTATTATTATACATTTCACTGCCGTGTTTTTCTATATTTGGAAGATCTTTGTTCCTTGTCGGATACCTATGCTTTTCTGCTCCCTTTTTTCCAAAGAGCTTACACACCGGACGTGGAAATAGGTCATTTTTCACCTTGTACCCAAATTCCAGCGTTGATCTTTTGACTATTTGATAAATTGACAATAATCTACCCTTCTTAAAGAGCGCATCTGTTGGTGCCGAGTTTTTACATTTGAAAATGGCTCTTATACACTTTTTTTGAACAAGATGCAGACTGTTAAGACTCGATTCTTTGCACATAGTTCCCCATACTCCTATTCCATATGTTAAGTGACTGTAGATATGTGCATAGTATACCATCTTGAGTGCATTTACATTCAAGTAGTTCTTGCTCAAAAGGAGCATGTTTTTATTTACATTTATCTTGTTTTCTACCATTGCAATTTGCGTGTCCCATTTCAACTTATCATCTATCCACACTCCTAAAAATTTCGTTACATTAACTAGTGGGATAGTGATCTTGTTAACTGTTAGTACTAATGGTTCCTTACTGTTGCTAAAAAAATCCATACACACTGTTTTCCCTAAGTTCAATGATAATTTGTTTGCATTAAACCAGTCTAACAATTGTTCCATGTCATAAGATATTGAATTCTCTAAACGCTTCTTGTTACAGTCACTTTTATACAGGGTGGTGTCATCAGCAAACAAAATAATTTTACAAAAGGAGGGTATTCGGTATATATCATTACAGAATATTATAAACAACAATGGTCCCAAGCAACTCCCTTGGGGTGTGCCACAAACTACAGGGAATCGCTCTCTTTGTTCAGCTGGGACGTTACAACTTTTCACACTGATGATTCTCTCACTGCAATATGAGGCAAACCAGTCATTTGCTATGCCTCTAACACCATACAATTCCATTTTATTAAGTAAAATTTTGTGGTCTAATGTGTCGAAAGCCTTACTCAGGTCGAGAAAGATACTTATGAAATGCTCATCCCTTTCCTTAGCTTTAATAGCCTCTCCTGTGAGTTCTGTTATTGCTTGCTCACAGGAGTGTTTTTCACGAAATCCATATTGACTTTCAAATAAAATATTGTTTACATTCAGATGCTTGTACAGTCTTTTATACATACATTTCTCAACTATTTTTGATATTGTTAACAATAGGGACACAGGTCTGTAGTTATTTAGTATACATTTGTCACCATTTTTGAAAAGTGGGATGACATCCGCAATTTTCATGCAATCGGGGAATATGCCTGTTTTGAAGGACATATTGATAATAATACTTAGAGGTTTACAGATACCAAATCGGACTCTTTTTAACAGCACATTACTTATGTTATCATGTCCCGAGCTTTTCTTGGGTTTGATTTTCTCTATGGTTTTACGAATTTCTTTGTCTGTTGTTGGATACATGTATAGACTTTTCTCACATCTCGGTATGCCTTTCATGTAGTTTGAGATTGAGGTTGAAGGTTTAGGTATTTTTTTTGCCAGTTCCATTCCGATATTACTGAAGTAGTCTCCAAATGCATTGGAGATCTCTTCACCCCTGTACTTTTTTACATTGTTCACTTTAATACATTCTACAATCCCACCTTTGTCTGAGCATTTTCCAATCATTTCGTTAATTACACCCCACAGTTTCTTGCTATTACTACTGTGTTCTTTACATTTACCTTGAAAGTATGAGATTTTGCTATTTCTTTTCACTTTGTTTAGAACATTTCTATATGTTTTGTATTTTCTGTTACATTCATCACTTGCATTTGCCATGATACTCTCTTTATATAATTTTTTACATCTATTCATGCTTTTAACGATAGCTCGTGTTATCCATGGCATTCTTATTCTATTTTTTGCTGAGATTCTTATCTTGTGAAAAGGCGCAACCTCATCAAGCAATTTGGTTAGTTCTGAATTGAATCTATTGTACATTTCGTTTACGTCTTCTCCTATTAGAGTTTTGTCCCAGTCGATTGTCAAGAGTCTTGCATTTATTAGTCTCATTTTTTCATCTGTCAAGTTTCTTGTTTCAAATTCATAAGGTTCTTTCCTGCTATATTTTATTTTACGTAGGATTAGGATGGTCGGTAGGTGGTCTGATAGATCTGTCGAGATAACACCTGAGCTACTGTCCAGCTGAAGTAGTGGGCTTATATATATATTATCAATTAGGGTGGCAGTGGAACGTGTGATCCTTGTTGGTCTTGTGATAGACGGTATCATGTCAAGATCATAGATTCTATCTAAAAATAATTTAGTAGGCTTGTGAGTATTTGCTTTTAATAGATCCAAGTTCTGGTCTATTCCTATTATACACTCATATTTTGTATTTTTTATTTTGTCAGTCATCTTGTTAAATTCAATTTGGAACGCCTTTTCACAAGTATTGGGTGGTCTATACATGGAGCTCACTATTATCTTTTTTTTGTTACACTCTATTTCACAATGTACATTTTCCAAGATATCATATTTCTCGTACAAGTCATTTCGGTATCGACTTTTCACATCTTTGTGGACCAGGATTGATACACCTCCCCCCTTTTTCTTTGTTCTAAATTTGCTGTATATCTCGTAATCCT
>CALIRC010000086.1 GCA_938044295.1 Minisyncoccota bacterium | reverse complement strand
GCTGGGCCGTGGAAATGGGCATGTAGGGATTCTGCGAAGGCTGTGGTCTCTATATGTGGTGCAAATTCTGTTACGGAGACGTCTTTCGTTAGTGGTGAATGTGGTGCAGAAGTAAATACCTGTGTAGATGGTGTTTTTATCGATACGACTGATTCTACTTCTGAAAAGTTGTGGGCATGTGTCGGTACACATGGATTTGAAACATTTGCAATGTGTTCAAAGCCGCAATAAAGTTTTTTGCAAAAAAAGTTGTATCATTTTAAGCTGCTAAACACTCCCGCATGGGAGTGTTTTTTTGCCGCTTAAACCATCACCTATTAAGTGGTGCGTGCGTTTAAAAACGTAGCTCTTGGTATACAATAAAATCACCCCACAAGGAAGGAGGTGATCTTATGTCCACCCAGCTCTACAAGCTAGCCCATGAAATATATGTCTGCTAATACTATATCGTGTTTATCTCACCATACCGCAGCAAAGTCTTTGTACGTACTTTCATTAACTAGGACTCAAGCGAATGTTCACTTTATTGCAAAATGGAAAGGGCTAAAAAATATCGCATGTTACATTGGAGATGAATATATTCATCTTTATCTCGTCATACCTCCACAGTATTTTGTTTCTTACGTTATTCAAATCCTCAAATTAAAAACATCAGGATGGTTAAAAAAGAAAACAAAGAAGTTTCCACTAGGTGCTCTATGGGCACGAGACTGCCTTGTCTCAACTATTGGAATCAATAAGATAACGGTAAAGAATACAACGAAAACCAACATCATCAAGTCACATTAGAACAACTACCTTTCTTGAAGAGACTTAGTCTCTAAGATGAAAACCACTAGCGTTAGCTGGTAGTAGTTTATTTTACATGATATATGAGTATGGAGCTATCAATTTGTGCTATGGGAATGTGATTTTTGATCCAGAGGTATGCGTTGTGCATGGTGGCACTTCCATCATACAAGGAATCTTGGAGATGTGTGGTGGAAATGGCGTAGTATCCTGGTACTACTGGTCTCTTTTTTTTGTTCCATGGGATTGCTGTAATACCTTCTTTGCTTAGTCTTTTTTCTATATCGTCGCCGCCGAAGTAGTCGATGTGAATTTTAGTAATATTGTGTGCTTTTAAATATTTGGCTAGTTTTTTGGTGCCTTGTCCCCAATCGGTATTTGAATCGACGACAAAGTGGTAGCCATTGTTACTGCCATTTGCGAGGATGTTGAAGAATGATAAGTGATTTGGTGTTGTGAGAATTGCTTGTACTGCGAGTAGTATTAGTAGTATAGAGAAACTCACTCTTGCGTATTTTTTTATCGTTTTATGCTTGATTTTTTGATAATTTTTTACAAGGATGATTGCAGTGAGAAGCATGAGGGGAGGGTATAGTGGAAAGAGATGTCTCAAGCCTATTGTGAGATTTCCACTGAGAGAAATTATGCCGTAGAAAATGATGAAAAGAAAGAGTGTGAGTTCTGTAAAGTGTCCAACAAAAAGAGATTTGAGATTGTGTTTTGTTTGTAGTGCATGGACATTTTTTTGCGCAAGGATTGCGGCTATTTTACGTGTAGAAGTTATAATGATGAGTATTAGTGAGAGTGTATAGAGAAATAGATAAAGCAGAGGTTCTTTTATGGTAAATATCGTTGGGAAGTAGAGGGGGTGCGCGCGATCAGTTTTATTTTGGTTGTATATGTTTCCCATGAAGTATGTGCGATTTCCTCCTGCTGTGCGGTGGAAAACTTGTACAAATCCGTGCAAATACAGCGCAAGTGGTCGCGCCGCTGGGATTTCGTTTAGAGCCAGAAGACTTTCTCTTGTTGTGATGTCAATTTGTTTGACGGTGCCGTGGATTTTTTGTGGCGTGATTTGCGCGAGTACATTCTCAGGTGTGCGAAAACTAAATGGTGTATAGATGAGATAGATTGTGATGATTGTGATGATTCCTATAACTGCCACGCGTGACATGTATAAGAGAGATTTTTGTAGTATATCTTTTACTGTCGTGTTTGTGAGGATGGCATAGAGAAGAATAAGAAAAGCGAAGAAGGGTATGAGTATGAATGTGGAGAATTTTACACAGCTCGCAATGCCAAAAATGATGCCGAGGATGATTGTATTTTTCCATGTGGGTTTTTTTATGAATCGTAGAAAATAGTATAGTGTAACGGTCATTGCTATCGCTGCGCCGATATCTGTTGTTACGAGATGGTTGTGCCCTAAGAGATTGATATTGAAACACCATAGAGCTACAACACAAAGCCCGATCCATTTTCCTATTAGTCTGTTGCCTGATTTTTTCCCCCAGTGATATAGAAAAAAACTAAACATACCAAATAGCAGTACCATGGGTAGTCGTGCAAGCCATGTGATTTGGTCGATGTTGTTTTCAGATGCGTGTAAAAGAAGTTTACCTGCATCCCACTGTCCAAACTCACCGATGTGCGCGTAGGATGTAGTCCATGAAGGTAGCTCTGTGACATCAAAAGTCGGTGCGATTAACAGGAGGGGTACCGCAGCAAGTGCTTTAAGTAGCGGTGGGTGTTCTGGGTTAAGACGAAAGTCGTTTTCTAGGATGTAGGTGTAGCCAGATCCGATGTGGGCTACTTCGTCATACGTTAGACTATCTGTGTGTGCACTTACTAGTGAAATTATGGTTGCAAGAATGATGAGTCCTGTGGTATAGAAAAATGCTCGTCGAGGCATGGTAGGTATTTATGTCGTTATGCGAAATGCTTGACTGTCTTCTAAATGTTATATTGTACTATACTTTGTGATGATTGTGGCAGGATGTGTGATTCTGCTGTAATAGCTTATCTCCTCTCTTTTGTTTGCTATAAAACTGAAAAAGCTCTCTTGGAAATATGATCGTGGACAGGCTCCGCGTTATTTATAGTGGTATAATGTAGACTGTAAACCTTTCTTACTTAGGACTTCATTACTTTGCACGCTGCTCCTTTTATAAACACTCCTTTTTCTGACGACGTACGTCTGTACGCCTTACAGAAAAAGTAGTGTTTGTGTCTCACATTGCACTAAAGTGAGGAAGTCCTCTTACTATAAATGTATGAGTGAAAAAGTAAATCCTGCTGTAGAAAATGATCACACCGTGGAAGACTCTCTGGATCGATGTGAGGTCGTGATTGGTAAACGTACTATATCTTTGGATAGGGATGTAGACTATTTTGTCGTTTTGCCTAGTGGCATCGAAGACATGGTAGATCTCTTGGCCATCAAGCCAAATGCAGATGGTGGGGGAGATATTACTTATCGCAGCAAGACTTCAGATGCCAGTGAGCAGACGCTTAGCGACATAGATTTCGCGCGCATGCATGCAGCGTACCTTGACCGTAGGGATCTCATCGAGAGCGAAGTGGATGAAGAGATTGTGGTTTCGGAGGATCAACCTCTTGCTTCTGATTTTGCTTATAAAAAAGGTCAGACAATTAACATTCGCATTGATGGAGATGATGGAGTTGGTATGGAAATTGATGTTTGTGAGATTTCGTTTTCACAAGGAAAAAAGATGGTTCACACAGTTCTCAAGGGTGGAGACCCAGACAGTACAGAGCCAGTCAGCGAGGCGGAATTGATTAAAATTCACAATATGCATGTTTCAGGTTCTTCGTCAGAAGATGTAGCTGATGATGCTGATCGTATGGCAGAGCCTACCCAGGATCTGACTTCTGTTGATGCACAGACAGCAGAAAACTCGTCTGCGCCGACAGCTGAGATTCTTTCTGTGCGTGGAGTGCATGCTACTGTTGGTGAGTCTTATATCCAAAGAAAAAATCATGATATTGTCCTCACTTTTCTGAAAATCGAAGATGATCAATTTGTTTTTTCTTATCTTGCAGACGGCAATGAGAGTGAAGTGAAGCTCAAAGCTCATGCATTTAAAAGTCTTTATACGCCAGATACTCCTGTTGCATTTGATTCTCCTGATACGCTTAACAAGCATCATTTTGGAGTGGGTCAGGTATTGGCTAGTCGGTATAGGATCATTGATCGACAAAAACAGGATAAAACATATATTAATACGATTCGTGATTTACAAGATAAATCTGAATTTACACTAGTAAATGGGAAATTGAAAGGTTTGCTAAGGGAAGAGATTTTTGGAAAGCAAAAGAAAGCACAGCGTGAAACTGCTGAGCGTGTTTTTCTGGATTCGCCAAGGGCTGTGGAGAATTGGAAATTTGCAAAAAATCAGATGATTCAGCTGCAGCATCCTGGTGGTGGTACGGTATATTATATTGCATCTCTTACTGAGAATGAAAAGGCCGCATATGTTTTCATCAATAATCATAAACAATCGAAACCACTTTCTTTTGCTGCGCTGCGTGAAAGAATGTTGAAGAAATTTGATGAACCACACGTGACAGAAACTAATTCAGAATCTTATAGTAGTGATGATCGTTTACAGGAAGAGACGTATGAAGGACAGAACAACGAGGAGAATTTTTCTGATGACCAAGAGAACAAGGAGCGTGAAGTATGGGAAGGCTTCCCATCTGATACAGAGCCTTCTGCGGAAGCGATTCTCCATATCCTTTCTGAGCGTTATGACGTACTTTTGCGGACTTTTGCAGCTGATGTAGCGTTTGATGTGCAGTGGGTTATCGAGCGCTCTGGTGTGGAGATTGCGGTGAAGGATTTGGCAGAAATGACACTAGAGCAACTTCGTTCTCGCAGTGACACACTCCATAAAACTTATAAAAGAGCGATCACAGTACTTGCTAATGGGCGTGCTGTGCAAGAGATTATGGTGCAAGTAGAAGAGTCAGATCAAGAAAATATGACTGTTGAAGATTTATTTCTGTGTATCAATGCCCTTATCATGGAAAAGGTTGAGGATGCTGCATGAGCATTGCAGTGGTTGTGGTATAATACTAGGAATAGAAATATCTGACATTTCTTCAAAGTGTTAGATACAAGTTTGGTTGCAGATTATAAAGTAAGGATTTGCTATGTCTAACGAAACACCTTCTTCAGTGGATAATGCTTCTGCAGAAGACGTGCGCAACGAAAAAGATCGAGATCGTCTTGCAAATGATGACTTTAATGCGTCTGATTCTTCTGATGCAAAAAGAACGACACAGCAAGAACTTGCAGATCGATTTAAATTTGATCATCAGTACAATACAAATCTCACATTATTACAAAGAGCTAAGGATAATCAGACACGCCTCGAAACAGAAATTGCAGCATTGAAAAAAGATGGTAGTGATAAAAATAAGAAGCGTATTTTTGAAAAGAATACTGCATTAAATGTGCAGAAAGATGATATGCAAAGATTACGTAAAGAAATGCATACACTGTATCCTCAGACATTGCAGTATGAACGTGATCGGCTTGATGCAGATTTAACGCATCACGGCATTGATTCCCGCAGCGAGAGTGTGCGTGGCGCTGTTTCTGATTCAGCACCATCTCGCATGCGAGAACACATTGACGTGATTGATGATACCGCAAAAGAGGAAGCAAAAAAGACGAAGGAATCAGTTGTAGTAGATGGGGATGTAGCTGTTAGTGAGATTTCTTCTGATGCTAGTGAGAGCGCAGATGCTGAGGGAAATAAAAGTGAAGAGGGTGTAAAAAAAGAAGGTGGTGTAGATGCTGATGCTTCTGCTGAAACAGGAGCTCCTGAAAGTCAGGAAAACAGTGGTGATTCTGTAGGTGAAGATCTTGCAAACAAAGGTGGTGCTGACGAAAGTCCTGAGAAGAAAGTAGATGATGTAGTGGATACAGGCACACCGGAAGTGAAGCCGTCACCCTCTCCTGAGAGTGGTATTGATTCACCTGCTAAACTAGTAGAGCAGTATGTGGATTTAGAGAAAAAAATAGCACATCATACTTCTCGTGTAGAGAATAGTAGGGCAAAGATCAAAGAAAACGATGAAAATACGACTGATTCTATAGAGAGAGCAGCAAATAAGGCGAATTTGATCACCCCACTTAAACAACAAGAAGAGGAGCTTGCGAAAATGCGGGATACACATAAAAATGTTGCACGCAAATATATGGATTTGGGTGGCGATATTGATTACCTTAGGAACGAGGCGCAAAAGGGATTGGCTAGTAGTGAAGGTGATGCTGTGGTACCTCCTTCTCTAGAGGGTGATGTCGAATCAGTTGATTCGCTTTCGGCGTTGGTGGATTCTTATGTGGCTTCGCAGAGAAAAATCGCACACCTTACTTCTCGTATAGAGAATGATCAATTGCGTATAAAAGAAAATCAAGACGATACAGCTATCAATCCAACAGAGCGCGCAAAGAGCAATGCGAAATTACAAGAAGACTTAACCGCAAAAGAAAGAGAGCTTAAAGACCAGCAATTAGAACACCAAAAAATTGAACGCAGATATCTGGAATTGGGAGGTGATGTCGATCACCTTTTAGAGGAATCGCAGAAAGTACTGGATCAAAAGACGGCAATAGAGAATGATCAGGAATTGAACGATGCTTCAGATGCAGAGCAAGTAGCGGAGAGAGAGCGGATGGCTCAACAAGATGAGGATTCTCCAGAGCGTTCTGAGATTGAAGAGCGGTTACGCATTGCACGTGAAAATTTTGCACGAGCAGATTTAGCGTTCTTAGAAAGTAAGAACGTCATGCGTAAGATCTATGGCTCATTTCAAGAATCAAACGCAAAATCACAAGTAGTCAAGGAGCGAGAGGATGCACTGCAAGCACTCAAAGATGCGACGAAAGACTCTGTCAATGCTCGCATCGCACTTTTCTCTCATGATGGCACACTAGATCAATCTGTTATAGAAATCATCACAAGAGAAATTCATCTAGAGCAAATGTCGCACATTGATGAGGCGAAGCTGCAATTGCAATTTGAAAAGAGTTCGGCGACAAGTGGCTTTACTCGTATGGCATCGAAAGTGGTCAGTGGGTATCGTGATATTCGCAAAAAGTTTGGATGGAAGGGTCTTATTATCGGTGGTGCTGGTGTAGCAGGCGCAAGTGTTGCTCTTGGTGCAGTTCCAGTCGTGGGGGCTGCTATTGCTTCTAGCGTATTCACAGGTGTTCGTGCACTGGGTGGCGCTGCTGTTTATGCTGGCGTACAAGAGCGTTTTCTTGCAAAACGTGATGCTCGCTCTGAGCAAGGTGTGAAAGATGCGCTGGAAAAAAATGCTATTGACTGGGAAAGCTCTCAGGTGTCACCAGAGGAGAGAATGGCGAGTATTCAAGCGTTTCTCGGCCAGGAAATTAATCGTACTGACGAGCTCTATGCAAAGCGATTTGAAGGTCAAATTGCAAGTCGTGTGAAGGGTGTTGCATCTGGTGCTGGTGTTTTTGTTATTGGTGAGGTGTTGTCATATGTGCCGTGGGGTGAATACTTCTCTTATGCGCAAGAAAAGCTTGGTTTTGGTCCGGCTACAGAAAGCGTGACTGGCTCCACTGGTGGCAGTGACCTTGATGTAAATACGGCATCTTTTGGAGAAACTTCATCAGATTCTTTACCTTCTCCTGAGCCTCATTCAGGGGATCCTGAGATACATGGACTTGAGACAGATTCTCAAGCATTTGGAGAGCCGCTAGATGTTAGAAATGCTGAGAGTGTGACTGGTTCTACTGGTAGTGGTCTCGATACCAACGTTGCAGCTTTTGGAGAAGTGCCAGTAGATCTTGGATCTTCTGAAGGTGTTCATCTTGGAGATTTAGGAGATTTGTCTTCTGGACCAGAAACCGGTGATTGGATGACTGATCCTCACTATGAAATTTCACATTTGCCGATTGAGAGTGGGGACACTGTTTCTGGTTTAGTACAGGAAGAGATGGCAAAACAACTTGGTATAAGTAAAGATCAATTGGATTGGAGGCCAGTCCTGGATGTCATCAATGCTTCAATCACGGAGTCAGGTGATATGCGTACGGAAAGTGGCGTTTTGATCAAGGATTTGGTCAATAGTTTGCCGCCAGGCAAGGAGCCGTATGAAATCTTTAATTTTGTCCGCCCAGATGAACTTAATATTACTCTCGGTTTTAATTCAGATATTGATGTTTCTGGTGGAAATTATGAGGACGCCTTTAAAATGAGCGCTGTTGGTGAGCACCGATATCATGATTTTGAAGCAGTGCGTGCGGAACGTACGGCTGAGGCTCTGCGTGAAGCAGCTCGCGAAGCAGTATTGCAAGAAAACGTGATACAGCCAGAAGTTGCGCCAGAGCCCTTTATGGATCCAGATCCAGAAGTTGTTACTGAAGGTGAGAAGTTCAATACTGCGAGTATAGAGTGGATTGAAAGTTTGAGTACCAATGAACTTAATCAACACATACTTTCGATCACTCCACTGGAGCGTGTTGATATCGTCGATTTGGAGCGTTCGATTATGCAAGAAGTTTTCAATACAACTGATAGTGCAAAGCTCCACTTAGCATCAAATCTCAGTTACAATGAGCTGCAGATTAATGCAGAAGATGTCGCGCGTGTTGTCAGTAATCCGACAGAGGCTGTCGCGGATCTTTCACGCATTCGAGAAGCACTTGAGGAACATCTGCCACAAGAGATGATTGATAGCCAGTTTAATCAGTATGATGTCGGGAAGGCACTATACCGATTACTTGCGATTGAGTATTTTGTGGGTCAAAATCCTGATGTGCATGCAGGCACTCTTCCATCATATCCGAAAAGTTTTGCAGAGTTAGTAGAACGATCATAGAATATTTTCTATACAATAAACTAATACAAAATTTATGAACAAAAATAGTGCACTAGCAGCAAATGTTGAGAAAATATTGGTCGAAAAGATGGGCTTACAAAACGCTGATCAGAAGCAAAGAGACGCTGTTATAGGTGAGCTTGTGGAGGCGCTTTTGCGGCGAATCTTTTATGAGACTACAGCTAAACTATCTACGGATGATCAAAAAATCTTTCTCGAGAAGGTAGAAGATGAGAATGTAAAGGAGGAAGATGTGAATCGTTTTTTGACAGATGCGATTCCTGACTATGATCAATTTGTCGCTAAGGTGGTTGATGGTTTTTTTGCGGATTTTGCGGATTTTGAAAAAGAGATGCTCTCTGGGAATGATAATAAAAAATAGTATCTGAATCGTATTGTATGGGACAGAGTGTTTACAGTTTGGAGCCGATTGAGGATGTGGATCTAAATTCGGAAGAGCGTTTGGACGCTACTGAAAAAAGTACACAGGAAATATCTACGGAAACTGTAGAATCTCGTGATGTTTCTGGGCGCATAGAAGGTGTAGTTGAAAAGTCGCATTCGGAAAAAGATGGTGCGTACAGTAAAATATTGTCTGATGTACAGTCTGCACCACCGTCTGATGATGTGATCGCAGATATTTCGCAGGATGCTAGTGAGGTGCACCAGCAAATGGATTATGAATCGCAGTTACAACATCTTATTGATTTGGCCGTTACCAAAGGTGTGCTTCATTCGGTTCAAGTAGCGGAACATTTAAATGATTATTATATGCTTGATCGATTGCATGACCAGCTTGTACATGATGATTTGCATCAGAAATTAGTTGATCACGGGATGATATCGCCACCGACTTAGATTTTTCTGAATGTCTATCGAATATGTATGAACCTGTTTACGCTCTTTTCTTTCGCTAATATTGGAAAAATTCACTTGAAAAAAAAGATCGTAAGCTGGCTCTAAGAACGATTTGTTCATTCGAGAGTAATTTGTAATATTTTCATTGCTGTGAATACGATTAACCTTATTTTTGGCATTCTTGCGCTGATCCTCGCTGGTACTTGCGCTGTGACTGGTGGTTTTTTGGTTTTTCGGAGTTTTGGTGGTCATCGCAAAAATCTCAATGATGCAATGAATGAAGACCTTGAAGTAGTGCGCATTCGTCAGGCATCAGCATCTGATGAGGCTGCTAATAGCAATAATCCAGAAGCCTGGAAAGAAGAAGTGGCATCAATGGAACAGCTCCTTACAACACTCTCGCGTCTTTCTAGTCGTTCACATTCTTTTTTCCGTGGAAAGCCACATTTTTCATTTGAGATTGCAAATCCGTGTGGTAGTGAGGAAATTTTATTTTATGTGTCTGTACCTAAGAAGTTTCGTAGCGCACTTGAGAAACAAGTGCATAGTTACTTTTCTGGCGCAGAGATTGAAAAGGTTGAGGACTATACCATTTTTTCACCTGGTTCGGAGGTGTCTGTGGGCATTTTGCGATTGCAAGATACATATGCGCTTCCGCTAAGAACATACAGTGAGATGAGTAGTGATTCACTTAATGAGATTACTACTGCACTTAGTAAGCTGGAGACTGCAGAGGAAGGTGCGTGCATTCAATTTGTATTGTGCGCTGCAAAAAAAAGTTGGATGCAAAAAGGTCGGACAATTGCGCATAAGATGCAACAGGGGAAACGATTAGAGCAGGTGCATCGTGGTGGTCTTGTTGCAACCATCCTTTATGCTACTTTTGATTTTCTCGGGAGCATGTTTTCTGCTGGTGCAGGAAAAAAAGATGAATCGAAAGAGATGGTGCAACTTACACCAGAAGAACAAGAGCTTGTGAAGGAGATTGAAAAAAAAGCGTCCAAGCCTGGATTTCATGTTAATGTCAGAATGGTAGCCTCATCTCCCACGCTGGAGCGTTCGCAAGAAATTCTTGCGCATATTGAAAATGCTTTTTCACAATTTGAGCATCACGGTGTTAATCATTTGC
Source organism: Minisyncoccota bacterium (assembly GCA_938044295.1). Lineage (GTDB taxonomy): Bacteria > Patescibacteriota > Minisyncoccia > Moranbacterales > JAHDCW01. The sequence goes on along the minus strand of CALIRC010000086.1, from coordinate 347 downwards.
GTGTCCAGCACTTTGATAATAAGAGTAAGAAAGTCATCTTTAATTATATCTTTCGCCTTTTTCATAAGCCGCATAGCATCCTTTTAGGTATTGAGGAGATTGCGAGTATGTATCATTTTCCTATTTCTACAACAGAAACCCCAAAGATTAAATGGTTGAAATCAGGAAGTGCGCCGCCACCGATTAATGTACCTAAAGAGGGTGTATTACTTGGCTACAATAATTACCGTGGGAGTGAGACACCGATCCGTATCGGTGAAACTGATCGTCGGCGGCATCTGTATGTGATCGGTCAGACGGGAACAGGTAAATCAACGTTTCTTCAGGAAATTGCAAAGCAAGACATT
>CALIRC010000085.1 GCA_938044295.1 Minisyncoccota bacterium | reverse complement strand
AAATTACACTCATGTGCGTAAGTCCTAATCTGGATAAAAAATTATATATTTGACATTGCTTATGTAATCTCATAGAATCGAGGTACGAATTTTCTGGACAATTTGGAACGTTCTTTAACCTATGCATCAGGAGGTGCAATGAATAAACTTATAGTTTGTGATACATCTTTTTTAATTAGATATCACGAAGATCTTGATTTTTTCCCAGTAAATGATACGCACTATATTATCTTGTGGCCTGTCTTTCAGGAAATATTGAGGATTTCTAGAAGTAAAAAACATAGAGCACATCGTTTTGCTAGTAGATTACTGCATGATGTTGCAAAAGATTCACAACGTTTTAGTAAAAAAAATATTAGGAAAAATTATTCTACCTATATTTTGCGAAGTGAAGTAGCTCAGGCATTAAGCATAGTAGATCAAAGTATTCTCAAGTACGCAATACAACAATCGCATAGAGATGTTGTCAAAAAACAATATGAAGAAGTTGTTATTCTGACTTGCGATAATCAACTTTTTAAGGCTTCACATACTAACCATATTCGCGCTTTTTCTGATCTTGCTTATTTTATCGAATACTGTCGTTACAATTTTGCACATTACAATTTCCATCGTAATGTCTGCATTCTTAAGAGAAGACGTGCCGAGAAAATGATTATGCATGAGTTTGTATTGAAAATGCAATATCACTAGTGAGGATTTTTTATTGTTAAAAGTCGGTACGCTCTAGCATATCGACTTTTTATATTGTGCTTTTGGTTAATTCACTTACATCGCTATTGTTTGACAATACTTATACAATCTAGTAGAATCGAGGTACGAAAATTACTAAGCTATTTGTATCGTTCTTTAAACTTAACCATGTCGAGGGATGTGATGAATAAACTCATATTTTGTGATACATGTTTTTTGATAAAATGTCACGATAGTATCGATCTTTTTCCGCAAAATGATAACCCCTATGTCATTTTGAAACCTGTCCATAAGGAAATACTTCGAATCTCTCAGGAAGAAGGTCATTCTGCACATGCATTTGCTTGTACGCTTCTACAGAGAATTACTTCACATTCAGACCGATTTAGGCAAGAAGATTCTCATGATGATTTGTCTTCGATATTCGTCCTCAAAAATGAAATGACTCAGTTACTGAATTCAGTTGATCTGCATATCTTGAAGCAGGCAACACATCAGTCAGAGAACATTGCTACAATGAGAACAGTTGAAGAAGTTGTCATCCTCACTTGTGATGATGCTCTTTTGAAAACATCATATTCGCATGGCATTCGTGCTTTTGCTGGATTACATGATTTTATCAGATATTGTTCCAGAGATTTTAAAGGCCCTCTCCGTAGTCTTGATAAAAAAACGCTTGCAGAGCAAATGGTTTTAGCAGAATTTGCCGCAAAAGTCGCTTGTAATAACAAAAAGACTGCTTAAAAGTCGATACGCTTAGCATATCGACTTTTCTTATACTTTTTTGTAGCTTTTCCTCTACTACGATTTCATACCTGATACTAATATAGTCGCGCGAGAAACTCATCAACGTTGATTTCTACATCATCTTCGCCGAGACGATCGAATGGGTTTTCTAGATGTAGCTGTATATTATCTAGACTCACAAAGATAATAGAAAACAAAACAGGCATGAAATACTCCAAACCATATGTGACATCGGCAGCTAGATGCGCGAAGTACGGTCCATAGACAATCGGGAGTACTACGATGAAGAAATCACTAAAAGCGCGGAGTGTTCTCGGTGTTCGATATTGGTATACGTGCTTGATGTTTTCAAATGAAATAGCCATTTTACTCAGGAATTGATTGCACCGTGATACTTCCCCTGAAGTCATACCACCTGCACGTAGTTCATCTTTGATATATGCAGATAATTTCGAGAGATTTTTATATACATGATCTTCATTTTCTCTGAGCGCACTTACTGGCTCGGTGAATAACACGTGACATGAACGCATAAAATTTCCCAGTAATGTCTTTAACTCCCACGTCGATATTTCTGCGTCATCTGGCATCCAGTCACGCGCCGCGAAATAGATTGCACGTCCGTGTGCTTTGATTGACCCATACTCATCAAGAGCGGCTTCACGCCTCTTGTATGCTCCACCGATCGAGAAAACAATTGGAAATACGATTGCAGTGGAGATTAGTGCCAATGGGAAATCTGCTGCTATACCAAAATGAATACACAAAAATGTGGACGCAACCGAAAGTGCAGCAATGATCGCTGTTTTTAGATTGATGATATAAAAAATTGTTTTCAATCGATTCATAAAGAAATTATAACATGTTCACCTCACTTAGGTGATGTACGTTTTTCAGTCATTTTTTGTGAAAAATCTTTATGGTACATTTTTACATATAAAAAAGTACTACCCCAATAGTACGCTTTTGTATGTGCTCGAAGATGCGCTGCATCCTCGAGCTGTCTATTACCCTACAGTATCCTACTTCACTACTGTTACATTTCCAGCGAGATCAAAATTCCATAGATACATTCCCTCATTCTGCGTAAATATTATGCTTCCCGTGGATAGACACCACTCTTCATCATCATTGGTTTTTGCTAGATGTACTTCCACCTCTGCCTTCTTTGGCTCCTCCGTACCGTGGTGTAGTTGACCACGTGAGATGTATCTCATGTGACACTCTTGCTCTTCTACTCCTTCTTCTCCCGCTACTTCTTCGCACCATCTTTGTGCGCTTTTCCACTGTACCTCTTGACCAAAGGTTTCCTGCAGTGCTCTTACTAGCCCACGCTGTGCCATGGACTCATTTTCACTGCGCTCAGTTTGATTGCTCAATTTTTTTCTCCGGAAAATGGATTGTAAAAGGGCTGCGAAAGTCAGCCTAGTAGTGACGAGAACAATTTCTCATCACTATTTAAGAAAACTTTAATCTTAAAACCATACAGCAGTTTACTGTAAATAGCAAGTATATTATGTCATTTCGTGTCTTTTTTTAGTAAAAATTAAAGAGCCTCTCATCTTATAGATGGAGGCTCGTGTGCAATAGTACTTTGATTTATCGGTATGCTTTTTGCGTTTTTCGTCCTCTGCCTCCATGAGAGAAGCCTGCATTGATTCCTTCTACCTTTGCAGAACAGCGGTGCTTCACAATTGCTCGCTTCCTCATCCCAATTTGCTTTGGCATGATTAGCTTCTGGTCTGAGTCTAAGCCTAGTGGATCTTCATCTTCTTCTGCATCAAATTCGCAATATCCTTGACTATGCGTTGATAATAGATTGAGACTTGCCATAGATTCAGTAGATGTTACTGCTGCCTCATCGTTCCCTTCACTTTCTCCGTGCATTTTCTCGTAGCAGATGGATGAGTGCTCATCTATAACTTCGTCGATTGGTACAAATCTACGCAAAGGATCATCCTGTGTAGTATCCC
>CALIRC010000084.1 GCA_938044295.1 Minisyncoccota bacterium | reverse complement strand
GCATTTTAGTTTGACACAACTTAAAAATTGTGCTATTTTGTATAGTTGCGTTTTTGGTTGTTTTCATGCTTATCCTGATATGATTTTATTATTTTTTTATGCTTAACAAAATGAAAGTTAAGGTAATGTTATAGGTAATAGACTTTTTATGAAATCTTTGTTACAATTTGTGCGGTTGGTGAACAATCAAAAGATGTTCATTCGAACAGGGCTAAATGAGGTCTCTGTTTTTTCGGTCTATGACACATTGTCCAGGTTCTTGAAATTTGTAATCATTCCTGTACATCGAGATCTTGCAGCAGCACACCACTCTTTTTTTGTTATACGACAGATATAATTTATGGAGAAGCGAAAGAAACAACACTTAGAGAAAAAAAAGGAAGAGAAGAATAAAACTGATAACGCACAAAAGAACAGCAAAGTTACACCAGCATCCATCACCTCTACACAACAAGTAGTGCATGCGCCGATTGATTCTGGTATTGCTGATAAATCTCATACGTCGTCACAGGAAAAGGATTCTCTTTTTCGTACAGTTTTGACTGTATCGCTTTTTGCTGTGCTCGTATATGCGATCGTAGTCATTAAAGTTGAAAATATTCAGAGTTTTCGTAGTGATCAATGGTTTTTCTTTATCTACAGTTTCGCTGTAGCAATTTATGTTTTGAGTCGTTTTTTGATTGCATATTTCTATAAGCCGAATGTTTTAGAAGAACAGTCTGATGCAGACTTACCTACGGTGAGTTTTGGTATACCGTGTAAAAATGAGGAAGAGAATATTCGTGAGACGATTGAGCGTATTGCTGCGTCAGACTATCCACGTGACAAGTTTGACATAATTGTTGTAAATGATGGATCGACTGATAAGACGCTCGCAGAAATGAAATCTGGGAAAAAAATTGCAAAAGAAAAGTATGGTATTCATGTGGAAATTGTGGATTGGAAGGACAATCGTGGAAAGCGTGAAGGCATGGCGGAGACTGTTTTTCGCTCCAAAAATGAAATCATGGCCTTTATTGATTCTGATAGTTTTGTTCAAAAAGATACTGTGCGTAATCTCGTGAAGTACTTTGTGGATCCTGATGTAGGTGCTGTTGCTGGTCAGGCTTATGTTGCAAATGCTGATACTAATTATCTCACAAAAATGCAAGAGGTACGGTATTTTGTTGCATTTAAAGCGTATAAATCTGCAGAAGCTATTTTTGGCAGTGTAACGTGTTGTAGTGGGTGTTGTGCCGCTTATCGCCGTAGTGATATCCTTCCACGCATGAAAGAGTTTCTTGGTCAAAAGTTTCTTGGCGTGCAGTGTACATATGGTGATGATCGTTCGCTTACGAATATCGTCCTCAAGGATGGTAAAAAAGCGTTATTTGCACCAGATGCGATTTCGCACACTTTTGCGCCAGACAATGTAAAGCAGTTTATTACGCAGCAGATGCGCTGGAAAAAATCGTGGACTCGAGAAACACTCAAGGCTTCACTGTTTATTTGGAAGCGTCATCCAATTATGGCGATTTCACATTATCTTGGTTTGATTTTGCCACTTGTTGCGCCAATTGTTGTTGTGCGTGCGATGATTATTTATCCGCTTAATAATGATGGAGCCCTTCCTTATTATTACTTGAGCGGTCTTTTACTTATGTCATTTGTCTATGGATTTTATTATTATATTTATGCGCGAGATGATAAATGGTTTTACGGTGTTATTTTTAGCTTCTTCTATACGATTTTGCTGATCTGGCAGTTACCGTGGGCGATTATAAATATTAGAGATCCGAAGTGGGGGACGCGATAGTTTATATTACATTAGAACTTACGCACGTGGTGTGCTTTGTCGTTACAATCTACGTTTTTCACTCGCCATAGTTAGGCTGTGGTTCGCGAAAAGCCTTGATTTGCCTAAAATTACACCACGTGTGTAGGTTCTATACTATAAATTTGGCTGACCTGATGTACATTGTGTCTTTATAGTGAAAGATTATTTAGACGGTGTACATATTTTATTGACCTAGATATACTGCATGCAATCCAAATCACACAATATAAAAAAAGATCACAAGCCAGTGCGTACAAAAGTGACGGTTACTGATTTTTCTCGTAAGAAAATGAAGTATGTTTTTCTTGTAAGTTTTTTTGGGCTTATTTTTCTTGCTCTTTTCCCATATAGAGGCATTACCCGTGAGCATGGTTCTTATGGTTTGCTTTTTACGTATTATGCTGAGCGATTTGAAAACAAGCTTTTGCAGTCACGTGGTGCTTTACCAGCTGATCAGGTATCTGTACCTTCATCAGATCGCATCGCACGTAGTGTGCCTACAGTGATGTACCATGGTGTGATGTCTCAGCCTGATTCGTACAATTTTTCTCAGGACGTATTTCTTGATCACATGCAGACACTATTTGATGCCGGTTGGCGCACTATTACTCTTGCGGAATTTCGTCGTTTTATGGCAGGTGAGATTTCGGTACCTGAGAAATCTTTTCTGATCACATTTGATGATGGTCGAAAGGATAGTTACTACCCAGTTGATCCTCTTTTGGAGCGTTTTGGTTATAGTGCTGTACTGTTTGTTTTGCCACAGTATTCGATTGATAATGAGATTATTTCTCGGTATTACCTAAACCGCGAGCATTTGACAGACATGATTTCTACAGATCGTTGGGAGATCGAATCGCACTCGTGGGATGCGCATTCGTTTTTCCCATTGAATGCTGATGGCTCAGAAGAGGGAATTTTCTTTGCGAATCTTTTATGGAGCTCTGAAAAAAATCGTCAAGAGACTCACGATGAATTTCGATTTCGTGTACGTGAAGATATGCTACTTGCTGATGAAAGTATGAAGCGTTTAACTGGCAATACAATCACATCTATTGCGTTTCCTTTCGGTAATTATGGTAATTCCAATTCCAACTTTGAGGAGGCTGACGATATTGTTTTGGAAGAAGCACGCGCAGTTCATGATTATGGCTTTGTGCAGACTCGTTCTGGCCTTTTTGTGGGGCACGGCTTTACATCAAACTATCCATCTGACGATGCTTTTTTGATTAATCGCATCGATGTAAATCCGCAGTGGAGTGGTCGGCAAGTGGAGCGCGTTCTTTCTGGTGGACTCGATAAGTCGCTTCCTTTTTCTGCCACAATGAGTGATTTCGTTGGTTGGATTGTTCCGAGTGGAATGATGTATTATGGTGACGGAGGTATTTTTATGGAAACAACGACTGTATCTGATCGCGCTTATGCGTTTTTAGACGGTGGTGTGCATTGGCAAGAGTATGATGCCTCTCTTAGCGTTTCGCTGCCGCAGAATGGTACGGTAACACTTAGTGCGTATGATCGTGGTGCATATGAACCATATCGATGCACTTTTGATTCTAAGCGTGTTTCTATTGAAGGTAGCGGTATTTCTGGTTTATCTGGTACTTCTGTTGAATACGATCAACTTCTTTCTTCTTCGCTTCAGACGATTGGCATTGCTGTCACTGATCGGACGATTACATGCCGGATTGGTGGATATACTCTTTATTATGAAATGCCTCCAGAAGAGCAATTGAAACGAAAGCTTCCTACTGATGGTACGATTGGTGTTGCTCTGGAAGCTTCAGGCGATGAACCAGCTTCTCTCTTTATATCAGATCTTTTTGTGGAGTCTTTAGCAGATTTTTAGGATGTGTTAACTATATTTTATTATGCAAAAAAGTAATACCACGTACACTCTTTTAGATTCCACCTCTTTGACGAGGAGGCAGTCTTTTTGGTTGACATTTTTCTTGAGTGTGGTGATTTTTGTGAGTGGATTTTTTATTGTTTCTTCGTTTGAAACAATTCAATCACTTGATTGGGATGAAAGTGTCTATGCGCTCAAAGCACGTTCATGGTCGGAAGGTTCTCCAGCGGATAGTTTTTATATTTATCGTCCTATTGGCGTACCTCTTTTTGCTTATTTTTTTGGTGTACACAGCAATTTTTCACTGGATGCGATGCGTCTTTTTGGCGTTTTTTCTGCGACTTTTTTCCTTGTTTTTCTTTTTCTCCTTGCTTCACGTTTGTCGAGTGTTTTTGTCGGTTTAACTGTCACAATTCTTTTTGGCAGTACAATGCTTTTTATGCGGAATGCGCCGGTTTTGGCAAATGACCTTGCTGCGAGCGGACTCCTCTTTGGTGTATTGTGGTTATTGTGGCGACACTATTTAAGTGATGGACGTGATTCTTCAATTTATGGTGCTGTCATTTTAGGTGCGCTTGCTTTTTATGTGCGATATGGTGTTGCGCTCCATTTGTGTATCATTTTTGGATTAACGGCCTTTCTTTTTCTTTTGCGATTTTACAACCCACATCGTGTGGGCAAAGAAAAAGAATCTGTGTTTTTTTTGAATCCATCTCTGAAGGCTATTGTTTTGTTTCTTGCCCTTTTACTTCCGCATATTATACAGTCGTTATGGCTCTTTGATCGCGATCCATTGGGTATTTTGCGTTTTGCTGGTAAAGCCTCTAATCGTGAGTATCTTGGTGAAGGGCTTGTAGATTATATTCAATGGATGCCATCTCTTTTGGCGGGTGTCGTTCCTGGTGCACTTGCATTTCTGGGTATTTTTAGCGTTTTTGTGCTCTTTTTCTCACGATATGGGAAGTCGTTTTTTTCATCTCGCAATCATCTTGTAGGTGTCTATTGGATCATGAGTATTGCTTTTATTGTACTGTTTTTTACAGGATTGCTTACACATGCAGAGGAGCGGTATATTATTTTTCCTATGGTTCTCTTTGTTATCGTGGGTATCATTTTTCTGCAGACGTTTTTGGATTCTTTGTTTCGTGGGCTCGGTGCGATCTTTTTGGTATGTATCTTGTGTTATGGATTGCAGGCCGGACAAGCGAATCTTTATCGTGCAAATGCGCTTTTTGCTGGACAAATGACTTATCGTACGCCAATTGTTGCTGCTGGTGAAGCTATTTCTGTCGCTGCTGATGGTGCGCCTTGCTTTGTCTGGACGACTGCTGAGCCGCAAATATCGTGGTATTCTCGTTGTCGCGCTTTTACGTATGACGCTGATACGATTCTGGAATATCTGAAAATTTATCGCGATAATCATAGTTACATTACTATTTTCCATGGGATGGATAAGGTAGAACCTGATATCGAATATTTGATGTCTGAGGGTGTTACCTTTAAATCTGTGGAAACAAACCATACTGCTGCAGATGTTTATCGTATTTTTTATGCTGGGGATGGTGGGGATGGTCGCCTTACCACGGAGCAACAGATTTATTAGTGGGCGTTACGCACTTGGTGTACTTCGTTGTTAAAATCTACGTTTCTCGCTCACCATAGGGAGATTACATGGCTCGTGAAAAGCCTTGATTTTGCCTAAGAGCTTGTTTATGCTCACGTAGGTCAGTCCTCCTTTATTTGATTCTCGTGGATGTTACTTATACCATCTCCAAATAACCACCCAACACCCAAGTGCACACTCTCGCGGCTGCGACACCTACCACAGCTAGCTTATGGGTCTAGACACACTGCGCATCTGTGG
>CALIRC010000083.1 GCA_938044295.1 Minisyncoccota bacterium | reverse complement strand
GTGAGCGAGACATCTGCCACAGATGCGCAGTGTGTCGAGACCCATAAGCAGCTGTGGTAGGTGTCGCAGCCGCGAGAGTGTGCACTTGGGTGTTGGGTGGTTATTTGGAGATGGTATAAAGAGTGAGGAGGCAGAAGAGTAAGATACAAAAAAGAAGCCCTACAGTGTAGGCTTCTTTTTAAATTCTTCTAGCTGATCTAAACACAAAGTGTTAGCGCCCTTTTTTATGAACAACAGCATCCACACCAGCGATAGTACGACCAAATCCATCAGGATTTTTAGCATCCATGAGGATGAGGTTGCCATGTCCTGCTGCAGTAGTAATCGTATCAAGTCGGTTCGTTTCGTTGAGTAAGTCAATCGCTTGATCAGACGTCAGACCAGCATTTTTCATAGTAGCCATAGCTTCTTCAAGGCCCTTGGCAATCGCTTCACGCATACTTGAAATACCTTTACCTTGCAATGTTTTACTTTCTGCCTCAGCTTTTGCAGCGCCAACGAGTCGGATGCGTTCCGCTTCAGCCTCATTACTCGCTGCTTCTTTCAGACGTTCTGATGCGATAACGCGATTAAAAGCGTCTCGCACTTCTTGGCTTGGTTGTGGTTCATCGACGAGTACGTTTTCGATGACATAGCCGAAACGCGCAAAGCGCTCAGAAAGTGCTTCCTGTACCTGGCTTTCCATCGCATCACGATTTGCGTAGAGATCTGTCATAGCAAGAGAAGAGGCAGTTTGACGGACATTGTTAAGTACATAAGAAATGATTTGTTGTTCTGGACTCTCCAGTTCATAGAAAGCTTTCACAGCCCCACTCGGATCATCGCTCGCGCGGTACTGGACCTTCACTGGAAGTGTCATAAACGCATTATCAAGTGTCTTAATCGACACATCAGCACCGATTTCCTGTTGCTGTAGATTGACGCGTCCCACGACGATCTGAATTGGCCACGGCGCTTTAAAGCGCAAACCAGGAAGCGCTGCGTTAATCGCTGGTCGTCCAAATGTTTCAATAATCGCTGCTGTTTTACCCCGAACGATAAAGATCATTGAGTAAAGTGCAAAAATCAGTAAAAGCAGAACAAGCATACCAAAAAATGAACCCATAAGCAGAATATAATTTTTATAAGTAAACTATAGCATTAAAAACAGAAATAGTCAAATTTCGCAAAAAAATAAAGGGGTACTAAGGAGTACCCCTTTCATCATTGATAGGATTTAGTGAAACAAGCTAAAAACCTTACTAATCCACGAAATATCAGAGCTTCCGACAGCGCATTTAAAAGTAACATCTGGATCCGGTTGCACGAGAGGTAGTGCATCTGCACCTCGAGCCCTGCCTTCGTTTGCAGCTTCTCGAGATGCATTTACGATTGCAACTTGTTTGTACCAGTGATCGCAACCCTTGCGAACAGCTTCTCGCGAACACGCATCATACGCTAATTGTGCTAAGGATTGTGGACAATAAGACATATAGCTTTGGATAGTAGCAATAACACTGGGAACAGTGGATATCGATACAACTTCCGGAAAGGCTAATCGATTTTCTCTGCGTGTTGGTTCTTGGAAGTGTATTTGCTCTACATTTACAGCAGGGGGATGTTGAAAACATCGCTCAAGGATGCGTCTTTTCCCTAAATCATTTGATCCGATCGCTCTGATCCATTCTTCACGAGATGCGTAAAGATTATCACAATGAGCGGTAGACGGGAGTGCTTCTGAAAATCGACGTGCATCTGCCACAGGAGGAGGCTTCTCATATGTGAGACGTAAAGGAGGTGTTTTACCTACTGCAGTATGTTGCAGATTTTTCTGTTGGTTTTGTGATAGATCCCTCACATTTTGTTTACGACGAGTGACATCATGATGAAAATCTGCAAGACCTGAATACTCTCCAGTATCATCATGTGTCGTACCACAACCAGAAAGAAAGCATAAAATAACAGTAAATACAGCAAGAAATGTAACATTTATCATAGCAATTCCATTGACGAAGGTTAAGAGTTAAATACTGTTCCGATAAAACCCAGGCAAGCATAGGTGATGAGTAAAATAGACAGAAAGATGAAAAATGGCATACCTAGATGCATCACATAAGCAGAGGAGTGATCAAAGCCTAGTGAATGCCGCAACTCAATACCCCAAGAACTCTTAAGTAATAAAGGAGTAGCAATAACTGCGACAATCGAGCTAAGAAACACTTTAGGAAAAAACCTCATTTTACCTATGGCTTGCAAGATGAAAAAAGCTAAAACTAATCCAACACAGACCAACAAAACACCAAGACCATTTTGAGCGCTAAAACGCGAAAGAAATGAGCCATCGGCAAAAGAGGGAATAGAAAATCCACTATACGAAAACCATAGTAATCCAAGAACTAATAGTGCAAAGAGTAATTTCTTCATCAGGGTACCTACCTCCAAGAAAGTGAAAAAATGAATCGCTGCAGCTTGACAAAAAATAAACCACAAACGCAAAAAAATGTTAAGAAACAATCATATAAAACCTGATTTTTAGGTTGTGTATATAGTAAACTTTTTTAAAAATTTGTCAAGTATTTGTACTGTTTCAATAGTGACAAAAAGCTCATGTCCTCTAGTGACATGAGCTTTTCTTTCTTTGTATTATTGACGAGAAAGCTACTTTCCAAATTTTTCATCATAAAGTGTAATAGATTTCTCTACCGCAGCAATAGCTTCATCTTTTCCTTTGTAACCTCGAACATCGATCACATCTTTCTCACCCTTTTTGAGCTCCTTATACGTTTCAAAAAAATGACGATATTCTTTTAAATTATGTGCATTGAGATCGGCAAGATCATTCACATCGTCCCACCTTTTGTCTTGTACGGGCACACCGATAATCTTGTAATCTGATTCTCCGCTATCGATCATTTCCATGACGGCAACTGGTCGCACTGCAACCAAAATACCAACATTCAGAGGAAATGTTGTAAGAACTATGACATCCAGAGCATCATCATCATCCCATAAAGTCTGTGGAACATATCCATAATCAAACGGATAAGGATGCGAGCTATAGTTTGCACGATCAAGTGCGATCAGACCTGTGTCTTTGTCGATCTCATACTTATTCGGAGAGTTCTTTGGGATCTCTATGATTACGTTCACTTCTTGAGGAACATTTTTCCCACGTGAAACATCATGCCATAAGTTCATAGTATTGTAATTATACGATTGTTGAATAATTCTGAGTATATCCCACATTTTTTCAGAGGTCAAT
>CALIRC010000082.1 GCA_938044295.1 Minisyncoccota bacterium | reverse complement strand
GCTTTGCGCAGTGGTATCGCATATGCGCAGAGTCTAGGTCTGGATGTGTATCTCAGTGTGCATGTGGAAACTGATCGGTGGCGTGCAGAGATTGTTCCTGCAGATCGTGATGCGTGGTTTGCAAACTATGGAAACGTTCTGAAAAAGTACGCCGCGATTGCACAGATGGAAAATGTCACTGGTTTTATACTTGGTACAGAGCTCTATGAGGTAGCAAGTGTTGTAGCAAATCCTGATAATGAGCAGCAGTGGGAGACGCTGATTGATGCTGTAGAGTCACTCTATGATGGACAGATTTCGTATAGTGCGCAACATTCTGGTGGGCGCAGTGAGCTTTTTGAGGTGGCATTCTGGGATCGAATGGATTTTATTGGTATTTCAGCCTATTATGATCTTCGCGGTGGTCTTGGCGATAGTGAAAAGGAGAAAATTTTGTCACGATGGTCAGCAATTGATCGTGAATATGTGTACAAGGCTTTTGAACGCTATGGTAAAAGTGTTGTATTTACAGAGCTTGGATATCGTAATATTGAAAGCTCCTATGGGGATCCGTGGAATGCTGGTGTTTCGAGGTCAATGAGTGAAGCATCGCAGAACGTCGCGTACGATGCGCTTATTTCATACTGGTCAGATAAAAGCTACTTTAATGGATGGCATGTGTGGGCATTTGAGACTGACCTTGCACGTACAACGTCACCTAATACGCTTTTTACACCACAAGGCAAAGCTGCGGAGGATTTGCTTCGCACAGAATGGTCAGGCTCTACAGTGGCGTCTCGACCTGCTGGGCATCTTTATGGTACATCACCAGAAGGATGGGCGTATTGTCCGCGAGAATCTACTCCATTTGGTACGTGGGATAATCTCATCAACCATGGCTCTTCTGAGCGCATAGGGTGTTACCGCTCTGCTCTGGCAGATATGCGTTACGCTGCAGATGATGATCTGGACATTGATTCTGGTGCGATATTGGACAAGGATTCTGAATCAAATCCTGCACCAGTAACGGATCCTGTTGCAGAAGCATTGCCACTACTATCGCAAAACGGTGTGCATCGTTACTGCTTGTCTTCGATGAGAGAGACTGCGCATGGTTGGAGTAATTTTATACTTGATGGCGTGCAGTATGACTGTATCTTCCGCGGTAGCGTATCTGATAATCCAAAAGGGGATAAGCGTCTTGGATATCAGCCGATTGTAAGCAAAAATACCATCCCAAAGGCTGATCCTGTGTCTAAGCTAAAAGATGAGCCAGATCTGCACCAGGAAGGGGGAAATTCTTGTCTTGCTACGAGTGCATCTGCAACAAATGGTGGTTATGGGTATGATCCGATTCTTGGTGTTGGGTGCACACCTGTTACTGTAGAATAACGCAGGCTACTAGATGTTGTATTTTTCAAAAAAGAAAGGTTGTATGACCTTTCTTTTATTTGTTGACTATAAAAAAGTTTCGATTAGTCCGATGCATGCGAACGAAATGCCTAGTCCTACTGCGATCCCTCCTGCTACTTCGTTTGCGTAGTGTCCGACGCGTTCTTTGAGTTTGGGGAAGTCTTCTTTATGTTTGATGTCATCGAGTTGTGCGACGAGTTTGTTGATTGCTTTTCCTTGTAAACCGATGTTTATACGTACACGCATTGCGTCGTAGATTGTGAGTACTGCAAAGGCAGTTGCTACTGCAAATGCTGGGTTTTCTACGCCATCATAAAACCCGATCATTACTACTAATGACGTTACAAAGGCACTATGCGCACTAGGGAAGTGACCTGGAGCGAATGCATAGTCCCAGTTTAGGCCATGGCGTAAAGTGAATCGGCCAAATTTGATTGCTTGTGCAGCGGCGAGCACAATTATTGGAACGGCGAATAATTTGTATGCGAGAATAAATTCAATCATATCTTTATATTATATCATGGTGTGGCTATTTTTTGCACGTCATGTAGGTCTTTTCTTTGTGTGTATTTTTTGCTAGACTGTAGGTGTAAACTCTTATTTATTATTATGGGTATAGGTGCTATTTTGATCGGTCTTGGTGTCCTTTTAGTGGCTGTTATAGGGATTTATAACGGACTTGTGAAACTACGTGCAAATGTTGATGAAGCATGGAGTGGGATCGATGTACAACTGAAGCGACGATATGATCTTATCCCAAACTTGGTGGAAACTGTGAAAGGTTATGCGAAGCACGAGAAGGAGACACTTACAGCAGTTATGGAAGCTCGCTCTAAGGCAACATCGATGAATATTGATATCTCTAAGGTCACACCTGATATGATGGCGCAATTTTCTAAGGCGCAATCAGGTATCACAGGTGCACTCGGTAAGCTTTTTGCTGTCGCTGAAGCGTATCCTGATTTGAAGGCAAATGAAAATTTTATTAAATTGCAAGAAGAATTGTCGATTATAGAAGATGCGATTCAGAGTTCGCGGCGGTATTTTAATGGTACTGTGCGTGATTACAATGTACGCATTCAGACGGTACCGAGCAATATCATTGCTGGCATGTTTGGCTTTACGTTGCGTGAGTTTTTCAAAATTCCTGAAGGGGAGAAGGAAAATGTGAAAGTGGAGTTTTAGAAATAGTGATTTTTTGTAGACTGTACTTTGTTTTCTTATTACGCTACTGATCACAGCTTTTGTGCTTGTTTCTATGTGACTTTGTACGTTATTTTGGTATGATTATGTCTTGCATTTTTGAGGAGTTATTTATTTCTTTTTATCTGATTTTTGCAACAGGAATCAGTGTGGTGTGTTTTATGCACTGTAGTTAACTCATTTTGATTGTTTTAGATTATGAAAACACTTAATACGCTTAAGGCGAGTAACATTCGCAAGACATGGTTTTTGCTTTTGTTTTTCTTTGGATTTATTCTTGCTGTTGGGTATATCCTTTCGGTTATTTTTAATTCCCCTGCGATCATGGCAGCTTCTGGTTTTTTCTCTATTTTTTCTAGTGTGGGGTCGTACTGGTTTAGTGACAAGATTGCCATTTCTATGACAGGTGCAAAGCCTGTGACGCGCGCTACTCATAGTGAACTTTATGCTATGGTGGACAGCTTGGCGATTGCTGCAGGCTTGCCGACGCCAAAGGTCTATATGATTGAAGATGCTGCGATGAATGCTTTTGCTACAGGTCGTAACCCTGAAAATGGTGTGATTGCTTTTACGACTGGTATTGTGCAGGCTTTGGATAAGGAAGAACTTCGTGGTGTGGCCGCACATGAAGTCAGTCACATTCTCAACCGAGATATGCTGATCGGGACAATTGCAGTTGTGTTGGCTAGCGCTATGGCTATGGTTGGACGGATGACACGTAGTGGCATGGGTGGTGAGATGACGCGCATAGGTAATAACCGTGGTGGTAATCCTATTCGCGCTGTCATTGCGATAGGATTGCTCGTGCTTGCGCCGCTTCTTGCTACACTTCTGCGACTTGCGATTTCGCGTAAGCGTGAATATTTAGCAGATGCATCTGGTGCGATGCTTACAGGCAATCCAGAGGGACTTGCTAGTGCTCTGGAAAAGATTGGTGGTAGCCCAAAGACACTTTCACGTGCAAGCGAGATGACTGCGCATCTCTTTATTTCTAATCCTTTTCGAGGGACAAAGGTGACAAATTTTCTCTCTACCCATCCACCTATGGAAAAGCGAGTTGCACTTCTTCGTGATGCTGATACTGATCCAGCTTCAGGTGTTTAGATCCTGTTTGCGATCTTTGCTTTCGCTATAAACTGAAAAAATTTGCCTGCAAAAAAGATCGTAAACAGACTCGATAAGTCTGTCTGCTATGTTGTATTTTTCCCTCTTTGTGGGAATTCGAAGCCGCATGTAAATAGTGCGGTTTTTCTTTTTTTGGTTAGCTATGATAATCTTTTATACATGTAAATATCTCCAATTATGGAACTTATGCACTTGGTGTGCTTAGCTGTTACAATCTACGTTTTTCATTACTATAGTTAAACTATGGCTTGTGAAAAGCCTTGATTTTGCCTAAAATTATACTCAAATGCGTAATTCCTCATTAATACTATGCATCGTAAAGAACCTCGTGATACAGAGCTCTACACATGGACGTCACACGCTAAAATGAAGATGCGATACTATGGCTTCAGTGAGCAACGCATTAAAAATGTCATTCGTAGGCCTGTGCGTACGCAAGAGGGCATTGCCGAGAGAACGGTTGCTGTCATGCAACCACAATCAACAAAAAGAAATAAAGAAACTGGCGCAAAAGAATGGAAGGCTGAAGTGTGGGTGATGTATCAGCTCAAAGGAGAATTGCAGCAGATCGTGGATATTGATGTACCTGAGAAGTTGCGTGGGATTTTTGCACCGAAGAAAAAAGTCAAGATTATTAGTGCCTGGCGCTATCCTGGTGTGACTACGCCAGGTGAAGATCTTCCTGCGCATATTGCTGATGAGATTGCTGAGGCACTTTAATTATCTGTGATTTTTTGTTTTCTTTCATTCCTCTACTTTGTGTTTATCGTGGTGTGAGTTATACAGTTTTTTCCTCCTCAAAAAAAATCTTTTGGTTTATAATGAGAACGTGGCTCCATTCAACTGGTCAGAATTCTTAGAACAATACAATAAAAAAATGGAGGGAAATATCAAAACGAAACGTACGAAAATTGTTGCGACGCTTGGTCCAGCGACTGAGAAAAAGTCTACAATCACCTCGATGATCGATGCTGGTCTGAATATGGCTCGATTTAATTTTTCACATGGTGAACACGCCTGGCATAGAGACATAATGCAAAATGTGCGTGATGCAGCGCGTGACACTGGCGCATCTGTAGCGGTTCTCGCTGATTTTCAGGGACCACATATTCGTACTGATATAGCTGAACCGGTTGCGGTGCAAAAAGGAGAGGTTGTGCGATTATTTGATCGTAGTGCTCAGAAGTCAGATATCGCTAAATCACAGGGAGATGGTAAAGTCATTGTTATTGATTGTCCTCATATGGTTGAGAAACTTGAAAAGGGACATGATATTTATATCGAGGATGGACTTATGCGCTTACGTGTCACGGATCATATAGAGACGCATGTGATGACGGAGGTTATGGCTGGTGGGATTATCAAGAATAATAAAGGCGTCAATATACCAGATGCAGATATTCCGCTTCCTGCAATGACATCGAAAGATTATGATGACCTTTCTTTTGCTCTGGAGCAAAATGTGGATTATGTGGCTCTCAGTTTTGTCCGCGATGCTTCTGAGGTGAATGATTTACGTTCTTATATGCAGAAAATTCTCCAACGCGATACGGATGTGCCAAAAATCATTGCAAAGATTGAACGTAAAGAAGCGATTGAGAATCTGAGTGGTATTCTTGATGCGGTAGATGCTGTTATGGTTGCACGTGGTGATTTGGGTATTGAGACAGATCCTACAGGGGTTACACTTCTACAAAAAAAGATTGTTGCAGAGGCGATCCACAAGCTAAAACCTGTGATCGTGGCAACGCAGATGCTTGCGAGTATGGAGCACAATCCACGTCCGACGCGTGCTGAGATCGCTGATGTGACCAATGCTGTTATCGATCATACAGATGCTGTGATGCTTAGCGCGGAGACGACTGTCGGTTCCTTTCCGGTAAAAACTGTGGAGACGATGGCGCGCATTGCAGTGCAGACAGAAATCTCTCCCTTTGATGATCTAGATCATGAGCTTCCACTTGCTTTTGACTCTGAGGAAGTTCATGTTGCGCGTAGTGCATATGCTTTTACGCGAACGATGGATGCGCGTGCGGTTGTAATGTTTTCTGAGAGTGGTTATACAGCGCAGATGCTCTCGCATTACCGTCCTGAGCGTTTGATTCTTGTCGCTACTAATCGCCAGAAAACATACAATGAGCTTGCGCTTGTGTGGGGTGTTTTACCGTTTCTTTTTGATGGTACAGAAGGGCGTGAAGAGTGTATTGAAGCTATGATTGAGCAGGCTCAGGATGAAGGATTGTTGCATAAAGGTGATCTCGTTGTATCAATTCTTGGTTCAACAAAAGAAGGGAAGAAGCTTGAACTTGAAGGATCACGTATTGTTTAGATTTTATCATGCGATTTTGTGTAGTTGTTTTCATTTTTTAACATTTATATATGCATGATTGGAAAGAGGAAAAGGGTTATTTAGTGCAGAATTTTGAATGTACTGACTATCGCAGCGCGATTGATTTGATTAATCAGGTCGCTGTGTTATCTGAAGAAAAAGATCATCACCCAGATTTGCTTTTGTATGATTATAAGTTTGTGAGCGTGATGCTGCGCACGCATAGCGAAGACGCTATTACTACAAAGGACTATGAGATGGCTGCATGGATTGATGCGATTATTGAAGATGCGCTGTAAGTGCTTTTGAAGCATTGTTTTCGTTGAATTTTTTTTGTGGAAGATATGAAAAATGAGTTACTTTTTATTACTAGCAATGAAAATAAGCTACGTGAGGCACAAGAGATACTGGATCAGTACCGCGTGATTGGCAACGATATTGCAATTGAAGAAATTCAATCTCTTGATCGTGCTTTAGTTGTACAACATAAAATTGCTTGTGCGTATGATGCTGTTGGGAGACCGTGTTTTGTCGAAGATGTTTCAGTTGTTTTTGAAGCGCTTGGATCTCTGCCAGGTCCACTTATAAAGTTTTTTCTCGATAGCCTAGGTTCGCAGGGCGTGGCTGAGCTGGTGCATAAATATGATAATCATCGCGCACATGTGACGTGTATGATCGGATATGCTGATGATCGCGGTCACTTTTCTTTTCATGAGGGACATATTTCAGGTAAGATTGTTTTACCGTGTGGGAGTGGTGGATCTGGTTTTGGCTTTGATCCGATTTTTATTGCAGATGGTCAAGAAGTGACATTTGCACAATTACCTCTTGCAGTGAAAAATACGATCAGCCAGAGATTTCTTGCACTTCAAGAACTTAAAACATTTCTTTTGCGCGATGAGAGATGATTTGATTGATTGTGTTTGTGTGCGTATAATGTAGTGATAGAAATGGAAGGGTGGCTGAGTGGTCGAAAGCGCTACCTTGGAAAGGTAGTGTATACGCAAGTGTACCGCAGGTTCGAATCCTGTCCCTTCCGCACATGACGACAGGATGAGAAGTTTATACCCGAAAGGGTAAATCCTGTCCCTTGTGCACATGACGACAGGATGAGAAGTTTATACCCGAAAGGGTAAATCCTGTCCCTTGTGCACATGACGACAGGATGAGCCAGCTAAAGGCTGATCAGCCTTTGGCTGAAAGTTTTTTGACTATAATATATCCTGATACTTCCTATGATAAGATTGAAATATGCAAGAATTATTCATCGTATTTCTTATCGGTCTTGTCGGTGCAGGTATTGGAAGTTTTGTTTCTGGAACTGTTTCAGTACTTACAATAGCAGCATTACTTACGCTTGGAATACCTCCAATTGCGACTCTTGGTATCTATCGAGTAGGAATTTTTGGATTTCAATTGGGTGGATTAAAGGATTATGCTAAAAGCAAGAATATAGAATGGTCTTTGGTTGTGCCACTGTCGATCATTGGTGCTGTAGGCGCTGGTATCGGAGCGCTTCTTGTCGTTCATTTCAGTGAAGAGTTATTGGAGAAAATTATTGGTTTAGTGATTTTGCTATTTATCCCATTTACGTTACTCAATAAGAAACTTGGGACAGAAGTTCAAGTAGTGAGTAAAAATCGCACTCTTTTTGGTCATGTATGTTACTTTTTGTCTTCTATTTGGTCTGGTAGTATCTCAATTGCTACGGGCATTTTTGTGTCGTATACGATGCTTTACTTCTACGGCTTAACACTATTACAGGCAAAAGGTACCAGTAAAATCCCTGGACTCGTAAAAGCGGTTGTAGCTACTGGAGTTTTTGCGTTTAGTGGCATCATACTCTGGGATAAAGCAATTGTATTTTTTTTGGGCATGCTTCTTGGTACATGGATCTCAACGAAGTATATTATCAAGCTTGGAAACGAGTGGTTGAGGTGGATTACACTTTTTGCGATAGTACTCCTGGCACTGCGATTAATTTTTTTGTAGATAATATATGATAAATGAATTACAAAAACATGTGAAAAGAATATGGGATTTTCATAGATTAGATGACGCTTTGATCAAGGTGGACATCATTTTTGGGCTAGGTTCAATAGATATCCTAACTGCCTCACGATGTGCTGAGCTATATCATCAAGATTTGGCTCCAAAGATTGTATTCTCTGGTGGAGTTGCACATGATGATGACTTTCTTAGTACTGTGTGGAATGCGACAGAAGCGGAAGCATTCAGGGATGAGGCTGTAAGACTTGATGTGCCACAAGGAGATATCCTCATCGAAAATAAGGCAACAAACACAGGTGAGAATATCACACTCACTTATGCGTTATTACAGGAGCGGAATCTTCTCCCAAAAAGTATGATACTTGTCCAAAAACCATACATGGGAAAACGGACATATGCCACATTCAAAAAGCAGTGGGAAGATGATGATACTGAAATCTTTGTGACATCACCTCAGTTAGATATTGAAGAGTATCTCTTCTCCAAAAGCGAAGAAGAGCAAGAAAAGATTATCAATATCATGGTGGGTGACTTTGAGAGAATCGTAAAATATCCTGCGTGGGGATTCCAGATTGAAATGGATGTGCCGAAGGATGTGTTGGAATCTTTTGAAAATTTAGTAAGAGCTGGTTACAATAAACACCTTATATCATAAAAATTATTCAGACATATGAACAACTACTTTTTCTTTAGCTGAAATTGAAACTGTTGAGAGTAGTAGATGGATCATATCGCAAGAAGTAAAAAAATGAATAAAAAAATTCGTGATGCACTGACATTGCTACACGATGATGGAAGTATTTTAGTAGATAATAAGAATGAAATTCTAAGCGTTTTCAAAGGTATAGTTGAAGAATCTAATAGCATGAATGAGTATTATTTGATGCGTTTGGTAGATGCTTTAGCTAGTCACAATTCTCGTAAATCGCAGTCAACTTCGACAGGAAAAGAATAGCGTTTATTTTTATTGTTTATACCCAAAGAATAGATTACTGTTGCTTGCTCCAATTATTTTAATCCTGTGCTATATGTTTACATTGAAGTACAGTGAGAAATAATCTCTCTCTGTGGAACTTTCTTTTTCAAGTTTTTGAAACTTGGACGATTAATGTGATTGGTTGACAAAAGTGGATAGACTCCTAGCTGTTTGTAGTTGATCGGATGGCTGAGCATATTTCGATTAAATATCCATTTGGATCACTGACGTATGAGGTGGTTTGTCCCCAAGATTCTTCTCGTACTTCTTGCACTGGAGATGCGCCTGCGGCGATCGCTGCGTCATAGACAGCTTGTACGTCATCGACTTCAAATGCGATCTCAAATGTTGGTTTAGTGCTGTCAGGTTTTTGTGGTGATTTGCCCAGTTGCTTCATGAGCTCAGTCGATGAGAAAGCTAATTTGGTTTCTCCTGTTACTAGCTCTCCATAATCACCGCCTTCATGTAACATGCGGATTTCACATCCGAAGGCATTTTTATAAAAATCCATCGATTTTTGCACGTTATCTACGTATAAGATTGTATATCGGAATATCATCACGTTCTTTATTTGCTTCTTATTATTTCATTATACATTAAAGAATCTATTACTCTTTTTCGTAAACGTGCTGATCATTTATTATAATATTTTTGTGTAGACTTTTGTATTTTGAGACTGGGAGATCTATGTCTATGTAATTTTTATGTCGTGTGGATTGGTTATTGAGTAGCTATACTATCTCTTTTTTTTCTCACACGTTTTTTAAGCTACGATTGCCCATGCATGTGAAGGTGTGTATCGGTGTGCTTCATCGAGACTTTGTCCGTTCCAGTGTTCTGTGTGCTCGAGAAGGAGCTCAATTGCTTGATCATATGTATCTTCTTCATCAGAAAGATAGAGGAGGAATGAATCGTTATTGTATAGAAATACTTCTACTATGACATCAGATATAAATGTTTCTTGTGTAATGTTGATCATTTCAATTTCATCATAAGTTGCTTTGTGTATTTCTAGCACATCTGTGTGTGGATTTGTTTCATAGGATGTGATGCCTTTGTCAGTAATGATACTCCCATCTGCTTCTATAGAGAAGAAGCCGCGTGAATAGAAGTATTTTACTACCTCCTCTTTTTCAATGAGATTGTTTTCGTAGAGATAATTGTATTGATAGCTGTGGAGTGTGCTCCCGGTTACAGTTGCTGTGCTGGGTGTAATGTAAAATGCTGTAAGTATTGCTGTGAGCATTAGGAAGAATACGGGTAGCAGAAAAATACTCCATAGCGTGTTTACGATTGTCCACGGGAATCTGTGATTTTCATTTTTTGTATGTGGATGTTTACTCTGGTTCCTTTTTTCAATCTTACTGCGTAAAGAAAGTAGTGGAATGATACTTATGTATCCTAGAAGCCAGTAGGGGTTATCGAGAAATGCCGTGCCAAATGATAATGCATAGAGCAGAGCGTGTGCAGCTAGTTTTTCTTCTGAAATATCATTGTCGACTTTTCTGTATAAAATGCCAAACCAGATTATGCTAAATACAGCTCGCCAGAATGGCCAGATTTTTTTATATTGCTGCGTTGTTTGTTTCAGATACTTCCAGTTGCGATACTGCCAATAGAGGTCAAAAAAACCTCCACTGAGGATGTAGAAAATGAGAAATTTTGTGCGTGAAATGTTGTAGAATTCTGGTTTCTTTTTCATAGTTTCATTTTATGTGACTATATATAATATCATGTTATATAAATTATGTCAAATATTTTTATCGGTTTTTCTTGTTTTCTCTTGCTTTTTTTTGATAAGTGTTTTATATTGTTTCAATCTTGCACTTTAAAAATAAGGTATGTTCAATGAATGATTTTTCTTGTCCTCAGTTTGCACCGTCTCTCGATGTGACATTGGAGGAAACTGACAATGATACTTTAGAGTCATCTTTGTCTGATTGTGATGTGGATTCAGATGAGGCTTTTTCTGAAGATTTTATGGTTGCATCTGATCTGTCGCCTGTTGATTCTCATATCTTTGATGCGTTTTTCTTGTACAAAAGAGAAATTGGTTTATATCCGCTTTTGAATTCTGCTCAGGAAAAAGAATATGCACAAAAAATACGAAAAGGCTGTGATCACTCTCGCCAAACAATGATTGCGTGTAATTTGCGATTGGTCTTTCCAATTGCTGCAGGGTATAACAATCAAGGTCTTTCGTTTCATGAATTAATTGCAGAAGGTAATAATGGCTTGATTAAGGCAGTGGAGAAATTTGATCCTCAGCGTGGTTTTCGGTTTTCGACATACGCTAAATGGTGGATTCATCGCTGCATTCAAATGGGTTTGTATAATCACAAACATACTATACGGATGCCGATTCATATACATGAGAAGATTAGAGGCTTTAAGCGGATATGGCAAAGGATGGAGCAGTCTCTACATCGTAAGCCTCGAATTTCTGAATTTGTTGCTGCAACAGGGTATTCTCAGGGTGATGTACTGCGTATAATAGATTTGATTGACTGCGCTGTTTGTGCTGATTTATTTGTTGCGACGGATGGGGATGGTTCTGATTTTGAAGCGCTTCTTGATATTACGCCAGACGTGCATATAGATGACTCTTGCACTTTGCTCCAGAAGCTGCAGATTGATTCTCGTGTTGATGGTTGGTTGCAGCAGCTTCGCGAAAGAGAGTTCTATGTACTTGTGCATTGGTTTGGATTTTACGGTTATGAAAAAGAAACATTGAAAGAAATTGGACAGAGCCTTGGTGTTTCGAAGGAGCGTGTGCGACAGATAAAATCTGAAGGACTTAAGCGACTTAGATCAATCCTGGCGCGACAGAATCTCTCTGAAAAAAATTTTTTTTGAGACAGGAAGTCTTTTGCCGATGTATATCATTTGATATATTTCTACCTTTTACATTGTTGAGGTAGTCGTCGGCACTTTCAAAAGATCATCACAGGTATGTGGTGCTTTTTTGAAATTTCATTTATCCTTCATAAGGAATGTGCTATCTATTTTTGTTAACTGATGGATTGATGGGCGTTTTCTATGCTTTACACGTTAGTTTAATGTATGGGTCAATTTTACAAAAACCTTGCGTAATTTTGTAGAAAGCTTTCATATTATGGTTGATATTGTCTTTGGTTTGCATCTGAGTGAAGTGAGTAGTACGATAGAGGTATTAACTGATAAAAGTATTTTTATGTCATTTACACTACCTTCACTTCCATATGCTTACGATGCGCTTGCGCCGCATATTGATGCGCAGACGATGGAGATTCATCATACGAAGCACCATCAGACGTATCTTGATAAGCTAAATGATTACTGTGCGCAGCATGATACTTCTGCTGAGATTGCAGATATTATTGCATCGATTGATGCGGATAGTGCTTCGGTTTTGCGTAATAATGCTGGAGGGTACCATAATCATATGCTTTTTTGGGCAAATCTTTCTCCAGATGCAACGAAACTATCAAATGCCTTAGAAGATGCCGTGCAAAAAACGTTTGGTTCTCTGGAATCATGTCATGATGCACTTATAGCAGCTGGTACTGGCCAGTTCGGTAGTGGGTGGGTATGGCTTGTTAGTGATGCTCAGGGTGCATTGTCTGTTATGAGTACACCAAATCAAGATAGTCCACTAATGTCTGCACTTTATGGAGATGGTCATCATGTACTTTTGGCACTTGATGTGTGGGAGCACGCATATTATCTTGCGTACCAGAATCGTCGCCCAGATTATCTAGAGGCGATTATGAAGGTTGTTAACTGGGCTGAGGTTTCTGATCGATACGATAATCGATAGATTTGTATTTTTCATTTTTTTAACGTTTGATCCAACGTATGAAACGACTATTTGTCTTTATGTTTTCTTTGCCATGGGCGCCACTATTTATCATTCTTTCTATAATTCTTTTTTGGATTGTGACGTATATTATTGTGGAGATTGTGCGTCCTGAACGAGTTATAGAAGTAGAACCTGTGCAAGAGCAGATTGCTATTCCTGTAGAGCCTGTGCCTGATCAAGACTCACCTTTTTACTAGAATTTCAGTTTTTGAGAGATTTTTTGTTTTAGTGGGGTTATTTGTTGCAAGTAGTTATTTTCCTATGTGTGTTGTGTATGTATATAACATAATCCCTATATGAATAGATTTGAAACTTTTGAAAAAAAAACCATTGCAGAAAATAAGGGGGTTCGTATTGAAGAAAATAGAAGGATGGAAGATGATGGCAGTGCGCCTCACATGACAGATGTTGATCTTGCGCAGTTGCAGGAAAAAGATTCTCAGAATACTAGAGTTGAAATTTCAAAAATTCGGGCGCAAATATCTGGAGAGGCGAAAGAATCGGAACAAATTAAGGGGGGATTATCTGAGAACGAACTTGATCAGGACTTGGTTGAGGAAATGTCGGTTGAGTTACAACGTATGGAAGCCCGTGAGGATTTTTCATCAAAAAACCTTACTGAGCAGACCGCGATACGACAATGGTTGGACCGTTCACTGGAGTCTATAGGTGTTGAGTCAGAGCGACTTGTCCAAGAATTTGTAAAGGGAAATGTCAATCAGGATGCGATGGAAGCAGCTTTGCTGCTGTTTATTAAGCAAATTCCAAATCCTTCAGGTGTGAACCCAGACTTTAGCAGTGAAACCTTTCGTAAGATGACTTCTCACCTCGAGACTTCTATAAATAAGCGGAGGGTGTTTGTGGGGGGAATGTCGAGTGCAGTAGTTGAAAAACCCACTGGGAGAACTTCTCAGGAAACTGCTGATGATGTTCTGGAAACTCAGCAAGCATTAAATGGTGGAGAAGTGCGGTTTGTGTATGAGAATGGTGTACTTGAAACTAGGCTTGGTTGGGGTCCGAAGGAAATAATGTTTAAGTTAGGTGAGATGGTAGATGTACTTGGTCAAGATGCACTGGAATCTATGACTGATTTTGAAGATTTTTTATCAAAAAATCTTCCTGAACAGAACAAGGTGCGACAATGGTTGGGTGATTCACTGAATGCTATAAGAACTGAGAAAGATCGACTAGGTGATGAACTCTATAGTGATCAGAAAACACGTGATGAGGTGGAGACGTCGCTACTGTTGTTTATCATGCAAATTCCAAATCCTTCAGGTGTGAATCCAGATTTCAGTGATAAGGTCTTTCGTGGGATAAAGTCTAAGCTAGAGTCTCATATTGCTAGGCGAAGGGAGAACGTTATATTTAATGCAACAATTCGTAGATTGGGTGAGATTGATAAAAAAAGTGGGCTGACGCAGGAACAAAAAAATTTGGATGAAGAAATACGAATGTTTGAAAAAAAATTTGGACGCGATCTTTTGAGTGTACTGCGAGATGTAGGACATGCAGTGGCGGGGGACGTTGCATTTCATACTCTTGATGGAAAAAGAAGGCCCAATCAATTTCTTACTTTTAATAAGAAAGCTCGTAAGAATTGGGATGACTCTATGTCACAAAAAAGAGGTGAACTTACAGCTTGGTTTAAGGAGTCAAAAGTGCAGATAGAAGGTGAGATATATCGTTTAAAGAAGGAATTTGTGGAAGGTGGTCTCACGGCGGAAAATGCAGAGATTGCTCTAATGGAATTCGTGTTGCAGATTGAAAGTCCTTCAAATGTGGATCCTGAATTTAATGAAAGAGTATTTGAGGATTTGAGAGAATCTTTGAAGTCGAGGCTGTAGTAGGTTCTCTGTCCTAGATAAGAAATACAATGTCAGATATACTGTTATAGTGTGATATGCAGTGACTAAAATTATATGGCGAAATGGGATAAAATTGGAAGTCGTGGTCGTGTGGAAGATCGGCGAGGTATGGCATCACGGGCTGTTGGCGGTATAGGTGTTACAGGTATTGTGATTGTGCTTGCGGTGGCGTATTTTGGTGGGGGTGAGCAAGCAGTCCAGGTGATGGATGTGATGCAGCAGATGGAGTCGCAAAATGTTGGATCATCTTCAGGACAAGAAGATCCGAACAGTGCATTTGCTGGCGAAGATTCCTATGAGGTGTTTGCTTCTACTGTACTTGGCTCAAATAATGATCTGTGGGAAAAATACTTTGCTGCGCGTGGACTTACCTACAATGATCCGACACTTGTACTTTTTCGTAATGGTACACAATCTGGTTGTGGTGGTGCGCACAGTGCTGTGGGACCGCATTACTGTCCACTTGATCGTACGATTTATTTAGATGAAACATTTTTTGATGAACTCGAGACACGCTTTGGTGCACGTGGTGGTGATGTAGCTGAAGCGTATGTGATCGCGCACGAAGTAGGGCATCATGTACAGACAGAGCTTGGTATTGGTGGTAAGGTGCGACAGTTGCAACAGCAAAATCCATCGGAAGCAAATGCGCTTTCTGTGAAGCAAGAACTACAGGCGGATTGTTTCGCTGGTATGTGGGCATACTCAATCAAAGGTGCTGATGTTTTTGATCGTGGTGAGATCGCAGAAGCGATCGATGCTGCTGAAGCTGTGGGTGATGATCGCATTCAAGAGAAAGTGCAGGGTCGCGTAAATCCTGAGAGTTGGACACATGGCTCTTCTGCGGATCGTAAGAAATGGTTTAATGTTGGTTTCTCTACTGGAGATTTTGCTGCGTGTAATACTTTTCAATAGTTTTAGGACTTACGCACTTGGTGTACTGTGTTGCTCAAATCTACGTTTTTCACTCACCATCGGTAGGTTTTAGCTCATGAAAAGCCTGATTTTGCCTAAAATTATACTTACGTGCGTAAGTCCTCAGTTTCTTGTAATTATACTAAAAACTTCTTATGGAAATTGGACGATTATTTATAGGGTATGTTCTCACGACTGGTGTTTTCTTTTTGATTGATTTTCTCTGGCTTGGCATGGTGGCGAAGGATTTTTATCAGAAGCATATTGGTGAACTTCTTCTTTCGCCATTTAATATTCCCGCTGCTATTGGTTTTTACCTTTTGTACATTGTAGGTATTTTTATTTTTGCTATCTTGCCTGCTTATGACCTTTCTTCTTGGTCACGGGCAGTTCTTTATGGTGGGCTTTTTGGCTTTTTTGCATATGCAACATATGACATGACAAACCTCGCAACACTTAAAGGTTGGTCCAGTACGGTCGTTGTTGTTGATATTTTCTGGGGAACAGTACTTACTGGGACGGTTGCATTTGCTGGTTACTGGATTCTTACTTATTTGAAGTATTAGTATGGTTCACTTTTTTCCTATTAGGACTTCCTCACTTTGCACACTGCTCCTTTATAAACACTCCTTTTTCTAGACGACGTACGTTAGTACGCCTTAGAGCCTGTCTAGGATCTTTTCTTTCGCTAAAATTTCCCCATTTTTAGTTGCAAAATGCATTGATCTCGTCATGGTATCTCGATACCATTTCCTCGATCACTTCATTTTTCACTA
>CALIRC010000081.1 GCA_938044295.1 Minisyncoccota bacterium | reverse complement strand
CCACTTCTTTACGTACAAGTAAGTCATATTTTTCTTTGAGGTAATCGTAATTTGTGTTTGCCTTGAACTCTGAGAGAGTGCTTTGTGTGTATTCTCTTAACTGTTTCTTTAGAAGATCAATAGAATCTTGTTCAAGCCAGTTTTGCATCTGAACATGATCTAAATTTGCCTCATATAAAAATACATCTTCACAGGACTTTTCGTTCGCAAGTTTTCTGCCATAACCCATAGCAATCTCTGGATCAGCAGTAAAATAAACTGCCTTGTCACCAATTGTACTATTTTCGGCATAATTGAAAACATCAATTCGCTCAGCAGTAGTACCATGATAAACCCTTTTTTGTTCCCATGTGAGCACCGTGCGGTCTTCAGAGAATTCAGCTTTTTGTGCGAGCTTTTTCACTCTTTCTTGCCAGTATGCAGCGTCACTGCGAGCCTCACTAAGGATTGCACCCCTTTCATCTCTTGGCGCCTCTTTCAATGTTTCTGCCAAATGATCCCTATAAGATGGTTTTTCGAACATACGGAAGTTTCTTGTAATTATATCCATAGTATATCAAATCGGTTCCAATCTAGTATCACCTAGAGAACAAAACAAAGACCAATAAATGAGTGAATAGCGAGTAAGACTGCTATGAGCAGAGCTTATGAAAAGTCCCATAGATGAAGGTAGCTATATATTTGACATTTATAAAGATAAATGTTAATATACTAATAACACTCAACGTTCAATTGGAGAATATAATGCTTCCATACTATGTAATATCTGTTCTTTCTGTGGTTATTGCGTTCATCGGTGGACTTATAGCGGGTCAATATTTAGCTAACCTAAAAAAATCCATTTTAGAAACTCTGGAAGAAAAGGGGCAAAAAGGAATTGATACAGATAAAATATTCACTATAAATCCTGCGTGTTTATCTTTTGCATTACGGTGGCTCCAACTAGAGTGTAAAATCTGGATGGAAAAAAGAGTCATTACAAACTGTGGAGAAAAAGTCAGTTTGTATAAAGTGTATAAAGTATAAGAAAGCAATAAAGGATTACACTTGAAGAGAAGTGTCAGGAGCCAGCTCAGAGAGTGGCTCCTTTTACTTTCTATAAATACTCTCAATAATTCATTGACAGACTATTAAAAATAGCGTTAAATGTGCCTAAATATAGAAGAGTAATTTTACAGTCGACAGGAGACATTTTCATGTCATTTAAAGTAAGAGTGCCAAATACATTTCGTTATATATTGAGTTGTGCATTCCAAGTAAAACGTATAGCGCAACCAGAATATACTTTTTCAGTATTGAAAATGGATAAAGGTCCAGATGAATACACTTATTATTGTAAGGTTGAAGATAAGGTCACATCGCATACATCGACCTTAAAGAAAGAAGCTAAAGAGGAGGCGGCAAAAAAAATGTGTGACAAACTCCAGTTAAGGTAGATCGTAGTATTATCTTCTAAGAATAAATCTAAACTCGTAGAGCAAAGACTTGCTACTGCGAGTTCTTTGTTTTTAGGAGTGTAAAAAGTCTCAATGAGTTTGTAGTATGCGGGTAATAGAAAAGTTCCACCAGATGGGACTTTAATCATGACTGAGAATAGGGCTTTGAAATAAGGTTATTTTTACACAAAATGAGAAGTGCACAAAGAACGATGCGCGCAATATATGCAGAAATCAAAACGGTGAGTGCCGTACGATCTCCACTGGTAAGTCCATGACAATGGGCATCTGAGAGCATATAGAGAATAAAAGTCTAGCGTCAAAAATAATGCCAGTCAAGCAAAATATAATCTCAATGAGCTTTATAGTTTTTATAAGCTTCATTGCAAGTGCATCATTTCACAAACATTCCAGAACAGTTTCAATATAAAAGCTCAGCGCGAAACACGAGTTAGAAGAAGCTTGTGAGGGAAGAAAAAACAGTAGAAGATTTCCGCGACTTGGTGAAAAGATTAATCATTAGTTCTTGTTAGATCCTAAAAGCTTTATAAGGTGATTATTTGACGTAGGCACATTTATGCGATATCCTGCGAAAGCATTTTGACATATGAACAAAACAGGAGAACTGTGAGATGAAGGCAAGTAAAAAAGGTATAATCATAAACGATCCCGTTGACTTGCAATTAATTGCAGTGCGGGGGAGTGATGGCGTCACATGCGAAAAAGCAATTCGCGCATTAACAACTAGTGATCATTTCAATGATCTGAGCAATGCACCTCACTTTTGGTTGGGTGATGCGCATGTTTCGTTAGCATTAAAAATCTCTTTGCAAGGCATCCAGAAATCGTCACACGAGCATTTTTGTCACTACAAACAAAGCATACATGGTGGTATTCACCAGCTCTGCAGCACTCTCAAAACGAAAGCATTCTAAATGAGGTTTGGGCAAGAGCTAAAAAACGAAAGACACTAAACGAGCTCAGTCCAAAGGTGCTGGCTAATAGCGCAATGTCACCAGAAATGCTCCACAAGATTGCTCAGGCGATGCTCGGGAATCCAAAGGATGATCCAGCAATGATCATAGAGTGTGTTCAAAAGTACATGCCAGACTTTGTGGAATGGCACAGACACTTCTTATGTGAAAATCTAACTCTAACGGGTGTGATAAATCTCTGTCAGTATAGTGCAAATAAAAGTACAAGAGAAATAACAGAGCTTTGTGAGAAAGCAATGTCAGTCTTCGCAAAAAAAGTGAAAGTAAAAGACAATGTTGTAAGCTATCGTGAGGTATCTAATTTCGTCCTCGCAGAGATACCCGATCTTGCAAAAAAGGATGCAAAAAAAATCGCTGGTATCTTAGCACAAATTGTACTATCTGATGAGGTGAAGATGTTACCTTCCACGCAGTTTGATATCTGGACTACATCAAATGTAGCATCCAATGAAGAATCTTCACGGAATTATTGCGTCTATGCCATAGCAATGTCAAAATACATATCTGCCAATTTACGCAGGAAAGCTGCAAATGACTCTGGGATGTTTGCAGATCTTAAACGCTACGGTCATTTCTATCAAGATAAAAAGCCTTTTGCTGAGGCATATCCAGAAAAGGTGAGAAAGATATTTCCTAAGGAAGAGTTGGGAAACTTCAGGTATAACACAAATTTTTTGCAAGAACTGTGCAAGGTACACGGTAAAAAAAATCAATATCTCTGCGATGCCTTAGCTGCTAAGAGTCAGTCTAAGGAAACACGGGCTATATTGGCCGAATTGCGCACTTAAATATAATCACTGTGGTTGGTCTAAGGGATTCAAAAAAACGCACGTATTGACTGCGCACACACATTCCACCGAACTGTCATGATACAGTTCGGTATTTTTTTATCTGTGGCAGTAGCTGAATTTGTAGTATGTATCATTCCATGGATTTAAGGGATCACAGTTGCCAAGGTAAGTGCAGTCAAGGTAAGGCGTGTTCAGGAGATGAGATCTCTTCTAGAAATAAATCGTAAATACGCAGGAGGCTCTAAAGAGTAATCACGATACGTTGTAAAAATGCACACTCAAGCAGTGTGTTTTTGGTGATTATTAGAATAGTATGAAAGAGAAACGTGAACTTATGGTGTGTAGGTAGAGCTTCTAAAAAAAATTGAATCATTGAGATGAGTGGAAGTGCTATGCTATAGTTGATGCAAATATTTGAGTAAATCTCCAATGGTGGAAATGAGTAAAAAAATAGAAATCAGAATTGCTATGAAAAAATTGATAGAAAAATTTAAAAAGCATGTAGTAGAAGAATCATCAAATCCCAATTTTATTCATCATAAATGGTTTATAAAATATCACCTTGAAATAGTTGAGAAAATTGCACTTGAACTGTGCGATGTATATAAAGAGGCAGATAGGAGTGCAGTGCACGTTTTAGTATGGTTACACGACTATGGGAAAATACTAGACTTTGATAACCAGTACGAAAGGACAGTGATCAGCGGTAGAGAAAAGTTACTCGAGATAGGCTTTGAAGAAATCTTTGTGCAGAAAGTGATTAAATATACAGAGATCATTGATAGTAAAATGAGCATTGAGATAGGAGAACAAGATATTGAAGTGCAAATACTATCGTCAGCTGATGGCGCATCTCACCTGGTAGGGCCATTTTTCTTTATGTGGTGGCATGAGAACCCAGGGGTAAATTTTGAAGAGCTTATGCAAGGAAATCACCAAAAAGCCATGAAAGATTGGGATAGAAAGATGGTTCTTCCTGAGGTGCGAGAGAAATTTTTAGATCGTCATAATATCCTCTTGGAGATGGCCGGAGAGATACCTGAAAAGTATATCAATGTGTAAACATGGCAAGTAAGGCGGAACACTATAGTTGTATCTCGGAAATAAATCTTAACATCGCTCAATAGGGGGTAGAACAAAAGTCCCATCAAGTGGGTCATTTGTGATTAGAAATAGAATACCAGAACCTGTATAATGGAGCGCATAAGTCATGCACAAGTTCTATGAAAAAAATGAGTTGTATATGCTTGCCAGACAAGCATTCCAGTGAAACAATTCACAACCTCATGAAAGTGACGTCAGGTGAATGCAATTCGACAAAAGCACTATCATTTCCACCTCATTTCACTCTGAGAGGAGATTTTGAAATAGAAGATGAAGTGCTACCTAAGCTTATCAAGTCGATGCATGATAAAGTTGGTACTTTTCCAATATTTGATATGCGTGTAACAGATTACGGATCCTATCCATGGAAGGTTATATTACTCAAAATCAATGTCACGCCAGAACTGCGATCACTTCACGAAGCTGTAATGCAAACAATTCAGAAATTTCGAACAACATGGGTTCCAAAGGATCTCATCGAGAACGCTGGTTTTACTGGTAAGCAGAGAGAGTATATTGAAGAGTATGGGTATCATTTTGCTTTTGAGTATTACTCTCCTCACTTCACTCTCGCTAGCAATGATATGAGTGACAAATGTTTCCAGGACATGCAAAAAAAATTGCAAAAGGAAGCTGTAGATATTAGTGTCGTAATCAGTACTGTAGCCTTGATAGATAGAGATGCTAATAACGCAATAACAGCAATCATAAATCTTCAATGAAAATAATATTTCAACCCAGGAATTTCGAAGAAAAGTCAGAGAAAACAGGTTTGTTATACTAAAATTATGAACTACTGGGAAACACTTCAAAAAATTGTTGACAATAGTGAGATCGTAATTGATCGTCCAAAAGGATCGGCGCATCCTCGCTATCCAGAGCATGTCTATTCATTTGATTACGGAGAACTGAGAGGCACGACATCACAGGATGGAGCAGGTATCGACATTTGGATTGGTTCAAAGAGAGGGGAGGAAGTTGTTGGTGCCATAAATGTGATTGATTCTATTAAGAAAGATAGCGAGATCAAGGTACTTCTTGGATGTACAAATGAGGATATGGATGTTATCCTCGAATGTCATAACAGAGGTGGAACGAGTGGGATCCTTATAAAAAGATAAATGTCGATCATGTTGCAAAGCAGATAAAACAGATTAAAAAAGATCAAAAATCAACTCTTATAGCTATCGAAGGATTTGGAGGTTCAGGTAAGACGACGTTCTCAGAAAAACTCAAAGGTGCTTTAGTAGATGCTTTTGTTGTTCATATAGATGACTTCATCGTTAAAGCAAAGCTTACAGAAAACTCGTGGGACAAGGGCGCATTTGATAGAGAGCGCCTAAAGCAACAAGTTCTGCTACCACTCTCGAAGAATGAGGAAGTAAAGTATCAAAAATTGATATGGGCTGATGATACATTGAGTGAATATGAAACAATTCCTCTGGTAAAGTATGTAATCGTGGAGGGTATATCATCGTACCACCCAGACATTGAGAAGTATTACGACTACAAAATTTGGATAGATACCCCGATGGAGCTATCTAAACAAAGAGGTCATGCTCGTGATGGAAGCAATGAAAATGCTGACAAATGGGATCTATGGGCCCAGAATGATCTAGAATATAAGAAGAAGTATCAACCTGAAAAGCGTGCCGACATCGTTATCGATAACAGCAAAGAAAATATGACAGAAGAAATAACAGAACCAAAGCAATTTACTCATCCACTACTATCACAGGCATATGACTCCCTCAATGCACTAGGAGTAGATGCAGATTTTTGGATCAGAGAAACAAAGAGGCTGAATCCCAAAACAATCATTGACTTTGGGTGTGGTACGGGATTACTCACATGCGAATTAGCAAATCTCGGATATGACGTTATCGGTATTGATCCTGCGAAGCCAATGCTCGATATTGCACAAACAAAAGAACATGCGCAGAAGGTGAGATGGATAGGGGGTAACTATACGGCACTAGAAGGTCTCTACTGTGACCTCATACTCATGACGAGTCATGTAGCGCAGTTTCTTCTCAGCGACGAAGAATGGAACGGCATGCTCAAACATGCATATGAGTCCCTCAATGAAGGTGGGTATATGCTCTTTGATAGTAGGCAATCAATATCTCAGTCGTTTACGAAATGGCCAACAAAGGATAATCCTCGATATGTCACAGACCCACATCTAGGGAAAATCACATATTGGTGTAATATGCTTGAAAAAACTGATACCCTTGCAACATATGAACTACACCACCTCTTCCACGAGTCAGGGGAAACAGTAGTATCCACTGATACACTCATATTCAGACAAAAGAAAGCAATCGAAAAATCTTTGATAGATGCAGGATTCGACATCGAAACAATCTACGGCGATTGGGATCGTAGTGAACTGACTGGCTCTAGTCTTGAAATGCTATTCGTTGTGAGGAAATAGAGATTTGTATCTTATCAAGATCTAGCTAAAAGTTTCTAAAATCACTAAAAGCCTTTATTGAATGGTGCTGACTTCAAGAATTAATTGCAATTTCTTTTTAGTAATTGTAGATATGAACACAAGAAAATCAAACAATATTCTCTATGAAGAGATCTCCCATGATGATTTTGATGCATGGCTCGAGATGAGTCAAAAACTCTGGACTGATTACGAACATGACAATCTCAAAACTGACTTGAAAAAAATCCAGAAGGATGAAAATCAAAAAGTTTTCATTGCTAAAAATAATGATGATCCAATTGGATTCATCAATCTTTCCATACGAACTGATTATGTCGAAGGCTCTGATGGTTCACCGACAGGTTACCTCGAAGGCATCTTTGTTGAAAAAAATTATAGAAAACAAGGGATTGCAAAACAGCTAATAGAACATGGTCAAGAGTGGTTGAGATCGAAAAAGTGTAGCCAGATAGGTTCAGATACCTGGCTTACTCATAATGATTCACAACAATTTCATAAGAAGGTAGGCTTTTGGGAGGAGGAAAGACTCGTCCATTTCCTCAAAGATATTAACTAGTGTGATTTCGCAAGAATTCCAACCTGGTCCTCACGCAGGGAGAAGTGAAATGAAAGTATTTGTAAGGGTTTGCACGAAACTTTTAAACAAGATCTTTGAATTACAGATAAATTAAAATCATGAAAATTCTAATACTATCGCTAGTAACTTTTTTTCTATTGATGTACATAGCCATTTTCGTGTATTTCGTGATCACACAAGAGTTGCATATATATCTCGCACCAAACAGAAGTAATGAAAATTGTGAAGCAATTAAAAAGTTAACGAAAATTGAGGAGAATAATACAATTCTATACCATTATGACAATCAAAACTCAGATACTCTGGTAGTTTTCTATCATGGTAACGCTAGTATAGTTTGCGACATGCTTTTCTTGGCAGATATCTTTGATGAGAATGGTGTATCGTATATTTTCCCCGAGTTTTCTGGATATAGTGATAGAAGTACACAGGCAACGCATTCAAACACCTTAGAGAATGTGCGAGATGTTGTATCATTCATAGAAGAGGCGGATTACAATACAGTAAATGTGATCGGACAAAGTATCGGAACTGGTCATGCTGCATATCACTCTCAGATAGGAAAATCAGATAAGCTGCTACTGATATCTCCATTTACCAAATTGTCAGATATTGCAATCAATTCTCTTTCATTTTATCCTTCCTACGTAGTAAGGATGTTCACTGACGATACACTAGATAATCAAAAGAATCTTAGTGAGTACAAGGGTGAGTTAGTTATACTTCATGGTAGTGAAGACATGATTATACCCTATAGCCTCGGTGAAGATTTATTTAACTCAGTTCATCTAGCAGAAAAAAAACTCATTCCACTTAAAGGGTATGGTCACAACGATATCTATCAATCTCCCCAAACTATGATAGTGATTCAAAATTTCATCCAAGATCAAAAGATTAAATAGAGTCTACAAAGGAAGAGTGAAAATATTCGA
>CALIRC010000080.1 GCA_938044295.1 Minisyncoccota bacterium | reverse complement strand
ATCATCCCAATCAAAAAAAACTGCTTTTAGATTTTTAGTCTTGAACATTTTCTGACTCTCTTATGTAAAATAGATCAGCGTTATTGTAGCATTGATTAATAAATGGAGCAATCTTATACTTTGATTAGTTTTTTGTTTTCTAATTTGACATAGAATGTAAAGTGTAGTAATTTAATTTTGCATGCCAATAGACAATTTCTAGAGGAGGGCCTCATGAGGTCATCGAAAATCATTGTACTCTGTATATTTATCTTTAGTTTTGCACGTCCCTTGTCTGCAAATCAGAGCATTCCAGCTTCAGGAGAAATTCCAATGTTCGGAAATGTTTTAGAGCTCCCGCTTGGTAACAGAACAATTATTCTAGAGGGTAGAAAGCCTGGTCACAATGAAAATTTCTGTACTGTGAAAGTGGTATTTAAAATCGAACCTCTGCTTTTTGCTACTGTGAAAATCTTTCCTAGTTTTCCTCAGCTTGTGCGGAGTGATATGTTTTTAATTCATCTAACATGTTTAGAGGGTGTTTCTTACTACAAAATTGGATTAAAACGCATATCTGCAAAATGTGTAATTAGATTAATAATTGTAACTAATTACTCATGCCTTTTCGTCAGTTATCGAAAAGATGAAATCACCTAACATATTCTGTAGGTGATTTTTTTATAATAATATTATTTCAAAAATATATACCACAGACCTTTTCAGATGTTGTGAAAACCATCTGCACATGAGGGAATTATCTGTAGGCTAATGCTTCTCGGTAAAACTTTTAGTTAAGGCAGATGAGTTTTAGTTGGTATTTCTTGATCTTAATACGTTGAAAGACGGATCTACACAAGTTGTTTTTTTATTTGTTGACGTATTTAAATGACGAGGGGAGCTTAGAGTGTGCTTAGCACGCTTCATTTATTGTAGAAAATTTTGATTTTATATATGGTAATCCTGCTGCTAGCATAATCAGAGCAATGCCAATTATCATGAATTGTGTAAGATCTTCATTG
The DNA here is from genome assembly GCA_938044295.1 of Minisyncoccota bacterium. Lineage (GTDB taxonomy): Bacteria > Patescibacteriota > Minisyncoccia > Moranbacterales > JAHDCW01. The sequence goes on along the minus strand of CALIRC010000080.1, from coordinate 4,786 downwards.
AATAGTATAACTCCAAATATGACGCTGAAAACAATCTCTGACAAACCTACTATACCAGCTAATCCAGCTCCGATGTGCTCTACTCCACGTAACATTAGCCACGATGCGATCACTGATGCGATAGCGAAAGCAAGGAGGTATAGCCATTCAATGTGCATACTTATTGCAGGGAGAGGTTCGTTTAATATGAATGCCAATGGAATATTTGATATTACAGATGCAATCCACAGTGAAATTGTTGATTGTGTTGTGCTATATGGCAATCCCTTTAAAATGATTATATTTGCAGCTACAGCAAATCCACTAATAAGAGCTGCTATGAGGGGTAGTAAATGCTGATTCGTACCAAATGTAGGCGCGAAGATGATCACCAAGCCTATAATGCCAAAAAAAGCTGACCATTGCTTTTCTTTTGTAAATTTTTCACCATCAAATATCTTACCCAGTAAGAGTAAGCCAACTACAATTGCTGCATAGTTAATAGTAAGACTTAATCCAATGCCTGCTTTTAGTACAGCGTAATACAGTGGACCCCACACTAATGCAGAAAATAATGTCAGAAGTATCAATGACTTGGAGTTTTTCTTGTAGTCAAAAGATTTCAGTTCGTGTCTCCAAATGGCTAAGGGAATTAAAATAATTAGTACTAGCAAGCTTCGCAAAGCTGTTGCACTATAACCACCAAAAAAATCTCCCATTAGCTTTGTCCATATGCCATAGCTCGCATAGAAGAAAGATGATATGAGAATAATTCCTACACCCAAAGAGATGCTTTTTTTCACTTCATTCATATTAGTCACAATACCAGTAATTATCTCAAAACCAAAGTATCCATTTTTTTGAAAGCACAAAACGATCAATAATTTTTGGGATAGAGAGATCACCGTTTGCATATGCATACATTGACATCAATTCATATGCATGATTTTATGTGGATACAATTTCAAAGGGGGGAATTACAGTGAAGAGTATTATATTAGTCAATAGAGCAGATGTTACCGTCATGGGACCAACACCTGAAAGCTTGGCAAAAACAAGACGTCTTTCAGTAGTTTTGAGACGATTAATAGGTCACATAGAGAATATTGCAGTAGTAACCTTGAAGGAAGAAGAACGATCACTAGAAGTTGCTAAGATCATCGCATCGCATCTATCAGCACCGATTCAAATGTATTGTGAGAAATCTCGCAGCGTCAGTAGAGCATCTGGTGAAATAGATCCTCTCGTTGAACAACTAAAGGATGCGCAAGAGGATGAAATTGATGGTCTTGTCATGACTATGGAGTGGTTTCCAAAAAGAGCTCACAACTTTGTGAATTTCTACACGAAATTAGCGTGGGAAATTGCTGTGCCTGATCTGCCCGATATGGATGAAGCTGATGCAGTTTACATTGATAGTGAGATGCGAGGAGTTACTGTTGTGAAGATGCAAGCTGACGGTGCAGTAAATCGATATTTGACATAGTTGGTTGGGTAATAATATTACTTGGTGACTAGGAGTAAATTTTCTCCTAGTCACATTTCAAAAGCACATCAATTTCCTGGTGTTTTTTTGTTTCAAATCGTACAGTGTCCTAGTAAGTGCTGTAGAAAGAAAGGAGAAGGTGTGCACTGTCTGATAATTTGACTTTAAAGCCATAAAGTTATATAGTGATTCAATACATTGCTCATTACAATTTCTACATATAAAGGGGAGTAAGCATGTCAATTGCAGTAAATTTGCTGGTGCTCATGATTATTATTGGTGTTCATGAATATGGCCATATGTGGTCAGCGAAGCGATACGGTCTTGCAGTGCCAGAATTTTCGATCGGGGTGGGTTATAAATTATTTACATTTTTTTTTCGTGGCACAGAGTACTCGCTGCGAGCAATTCCACTTGGAGGCTTTGTTCAAATTAGTGAGAGTGATCTAGAGAAAGCGACAAAAAAACAGCGTATAGTTATTTTGCTTTCAGGGCCGATTGCAAATTTACTTTTATGCATTGCCTTTTCTGTGCCAATGGCCCTGGGTCCATACGCAGGACATCCGTACCTCGCGGACCTGTCGACTGTGATTATTATTATTTTTGCGATTCTTGGAACCATTGTTGCATTCATCGTTAGTATTCCTGTGACTATATACGCATTATTTGTAATATTTTTGCATCCTATAGACTCGATGAATACAGTTGCGGGGCCAATTGGTTTGATAAGTGGTGAAGGAGTGGGAGTGCCATTAGACATACCGCTTTTTACCCACTTTATAATCTATACATATGTGCTTTCACTGGCTATCGGAACGATAAACTTAGTGCCTATGTCTATATTAGATGGAGGTCGTATCTTTAGTGAAGTCTTAGCCGAGAAAAAAGTATTTATTAAGTACTGGCAAATAGGAACAAGTGGGCTGCTTGTGGCGTTGATGATATATATCATTAGTACGGATATCTTCAAACTTGTAACGTAGCAAAATCTGTAGGTAGAGTAAAATTGGAAATCACAAGACCAGCATAAATACATGTGCTGGTCGCAATCAAAAGCACATCAGTTTTCTGATGTTTTTTTGTTTGAAATTGTGATCATTTAATCTATGGGAGATGAGTGATGAAATAGGGAAACAATACAACTCAACATGTTCTATTCTTGACATGTGAGTGATTAGAAATTATGTAATAATAAAAAAACTCATCAGAAGATTTGGTGCATAGAGCATCAAATCTTCCGATGAGGCAAAGGACCTTGTTGGGGCCTTGTTATACTGGTCTTGCGTCTTCTGGTGCTTTGACCTTTTTTGGCTTCTGCCTAGGACGAACGAAGTTAGGATCGTCAGTGAAGGTATACTCTGTCAATCCTTGGGTAAAGCCTAGAAATCGTTTGGGTTTCTGTATGACTTCAATGGGTGACAACAAGTTAATGCTGTCCAAAACGGAATTCTCGCCGTCTTGTGTGCGAGTATTTCGATACGCGGTACTCTCTGAGTACGTTGTGCACTCTAGCGCTTTTTGCGCTGCTTCGCTCATTTTTAACTCTTTACCTGTAGTGGAAAAAAAGAGAAAGTTCACTGGTTTAGATTTTCTGCGTGGGTATTGCACGTAGCACCCTCCTGTGAAGATATATCCAAAATCACGTAGACTCTGAATACACCCAGCTCCAGGACTCACTCTCTGTTCTTTTGAGAACAATATTTGTGAAGTTGTCTCGACATCATCGTTAGATCTTCCCTTGTGTTTGGTGTAATCTTTTTCTGGTAGACCAGGTAATGATTCAACCCCTGAGATGCGAAACATTATCACTGCTGGCTTCGAGGCATTGTTGACAGACTTTTCTGTTGAGTTTTGCACTTGTATTATCCTCTTTTTGATGTATTTTGACCATCTTACTTAATCTAAAGTGGCTTCTTGAACTATATAAATGTGCAATACCATATTAGCATAATATATACTTATTGTCAAACACTACGAACGACATTAAAAGTTGTCTGATTTACTTCATTACTTCGTTCTTGGCATAGACTCTCAGTCATGGTTGATAGTGTCTTGGCTGATTAATTTGATCTTAGCAAATATGATCAATTCTTGTATAATTTGTGAGAAAAGTCTTTGATTTTTGTGTTTCAAGGAGTAAGATAATCCGTTTTGCTAGTTTAGGTGGAAGTTGAGTGTAGTGAGTTGTCGCTGTTTGTAGTTTTAAACTACAGTAAATAACTATTTTACATTAACAAAGTTATGTAAATATTGTAAACTATATATAAATTTGTCCGTGCAAATCATAAGATAGATCATAGTAGATATTTATGTTCAAAATATTATTCTGCTCTTAATAACGAATCACTGTTATGCATAAATCAAAATTGACATGTTCCACTTGTGCATTAGTAAATACACTGTGTTTCTGGGGTGATATACCTGCAAAGAAATGGAAAAGGCCGGCATTGGCTATTCTCTCTATTGTGATACTGAGTGGGGGAGGTTACTTGTTTTCAACTTCGTGGAGCTCCACTTTGCAATCTCCGATCGTGTTATTATTGACACTGGTTTTAGTAGTATTATTTACTTTTAGTTTAATATTATCAATAATTGGTTGTGACAAATGTGTTGCAAAAATATTTGGTAAGATTGACATAACGTAAGTTCACAATAGTAGTCATTTTATCTTTCTACTTATCGACATTTTCTCCTTAAAGTAATCATGAAAACACTCTCAAAGGGTGTTTTTTATGTAGTGTGCCCATGTGGAATGAAGTGAAAAACTCACATCCTAGCTTTCCAGGTTATTGAATCAAGCATTCACAATATTGACTGGTTTATCCTTGTGTGATTAGATTGTCTATACAATTTAACTCAGAGGTTTCTGTTATGTCCCTTACGAACCACCAGAGAAATCGACTTAGCAATTTCGATGATGCAGCACTTGGACGACTATTTAAATTTTTTGGCAACCCTTCGATGACTGCTTTAGGCGCTGCAATTGTCAGTGAAGAAAGTCAGGAAAAAGCGGATCGATTTTACTCTGTGAGCGGGATAAATTGTTTTGCTACTCAAATGTCGAGAATGCGTAAGATTATTGTCGAGCAAGATCCTACAGCTGCTAATGTGAAATTAAATTATAAAGGATTAAAACTGATCCTAGAAAGAATAGCATACCCTTCGAGTGATAAAGATCACGAAAATTAGTATACTGAATCGATCAATTCTTTATCACACAACCACCCATATCGTAGCAGAAGAATTTTTGCAATGATAGGGGTGGTATTTTTATTTGCTAGCCACATTGCTCGTGGATGCAGTGGTGGCGTTGTGGATGAA
>CALIRC010000079.1 GCA_938044295.1 Minisyncoccota bacterium | reverse complement strand
GGGTACACTAAAATAAACATAGCCCAGACCATCTTTTCTAGACTCCCACTTTTCTGGATAATTTATTTGATATCCATATACGCCATTTACATACTTTTTCCACGTAGCCACATCTAAACTATGTGAAGGAAATTGATCTGTACGAGATCCTTTTTGGAGAGCATCTCCTTGAGATGTAGCTTCAGTAACACTAGAACTATCTGAAAAGGCTGGTGCATATTTTTTGATTGACTGCTCCACAGGTGTAACATTTTTACCGATCTCATTACAATGCAAATCCTACACAAGCAGCCACAAGAGCAAGTATAGCAACTGCAAAATATGAATCAATTTTATTTTTCATGAATTTTTTATTTTTCAATAAACTATTGATACCAAGAACTTCCTTCTCTATGATCCAAATGTTGTTTTCAGCAAGAATACATTTGAAAGAAACAGTATAAATAATAATCAAAAAGTATGTGCTCATGTGACTATATGCTAAATAAGTTCCGCAAATCCTTCATCTTGCTCTTATCTATTTTTGCCTCGTACAAATAGTGGACAATTTCTCTTTCTGCAAAGATATTACGTGTACCTACTTCTAAAAACTCATCAAAGGTTACAGGCATAAGCTCAATCTTTTCTCCCGCATCCAGGTTCATGTCAGCAACTTTAGTGAGACCCTTTGCAACGAACGTGTGTACTGTCCAGTCTATCTTTGATGACGGCTGACTTACGTCCCAAAGAATAAACGTATTTGCTTCATAACCACTCTCTTCGAGCATCTCCCTCTTTGCAGATTCGAGAACTTCTTCCCCAGGATCCATACGTCCACCAGTCGCACCTATGAAGTTTTCCTTCCCAGGTTGAGATTGTTTTGTGAGTAATATCTTTCCATCATTCATAACAGGAAATACAACGACTGTATCAGGACGCCTGAGTCTTTCGAAAGTAGCTGTTGAACCATCGTAAAGTTCTTGCTCCCATTGGTAAACATCAAATAGAACGCCTTCAAAAACCTTTTTGGCATGATCCGGAATAGTGTGATTCAATTGTGGCTTTTGGATTTTCATCTATCCATACTACCACACGAAAAACACCCTAATCATCGTACCTACAGATTGATTTTCATATCTGAAAGTAATTCTGCTAAAGTGCTAAATCCAGAAGCAAAATCTTTTAGCGACCCACCGTTTACCATACCCACTAAACACAACCATTTAGTTTTTTCTTGTTTACCTTTTGTGAAACGCGGTGTCACACTTCTCTTTCAGTAGCATAAGTTCACTATCAGATACGTTGTCTCCGATAAGTCTATTTGAAACGTTTTTCATAGATCACCCTTTAATCATTCCATTTGGAAAAACACGATCCATAGGAATCACAACTGGAAGAAAGTTATCGTATATGCATTTGTGTGACAAAGATAGCTAGATCAAGAATACAAAATATACCTCTTCTAAAAAATGAGAGATTGCACATTAATTGTATCCACTCACCATCCCAAACAACTCTTTATTCATGCACTTTTCTAAAGACCTAAGATTGACATATTTTCTGGGAAGCTCTTAGTTGTATGGTTTTTTCATCTTTTTGGTGAGTGGATACCATTAATTTCATTGCGTAAATTATGATTCACTATAAACAGAGTTCTTTTCAAATTCTTACAAAGCCTAGGAGGTAGCATGGATATAGACAATAACGAAATATTCAAAGGCAATAAGTATACACTCGGGTTTAACTTTCAAGATAGCCTAATCGACCAATTAACAGTATTAAGAGAGCAAAACTTTCCAGGACGTGTAGTCGAAGTATTTGGCGCTTTAGATGATTCACCAGTTTTATCTGCAAGACCTCAAAACAAAATACCTACCCTCACTCAAGAGGAATTTGCTCAGCAAGTAGCGAAACTCAAAAAAATAGGAATTGAATTTAACTACTTGATGAACACTTCTGAGAAAATCAAAGGTAAGGAAGATGAGGTTGTCAGTTATGTTAAGCAGCTAATTTCTATCGGAGTCAAACATGTGACAGTTGGCTCATTAAAACTTGCTTCTTTGTTGAGAAAAAATTTTGGCAATGAAATTCACTTGACAATGTCGATCACTTTCGGAATAAGTGACGAAAAAACACTTGAGAAAGTAATACAGTCAGGCTGTGATGCATGTTATCTCGATGGTGTAAACGTCAACAGAAATTTTAAATTACTGACTCATTTGATTTCAGTAGCAAAATCTAGAATAGAAATTAGATTATATGCGAACATGAGCTGTATTGCCGAATGTCCGGTTGTGAAGCAGCACTATAAACTATTCAGCTCGCGAAGACCTGACGTGCAAGAACGACACAAAGGATACTTTAGAGGGTGTAGTGCAATAAAATTGACATCGCCTGTGACATGGATACAAGCACCTGCGATCCGACCAGAAGATGTAGAGATTTATCGCGAATTAGGAGTTGAGCTTTTCAAACTTTCAGATCGCTTAGCACCTACTAAATCACTCGCTTTTACCGCATGGGCGTATTCAATGAATACATCCCCAGCTGATCTGTTCCATCTTTACGAACGAACAGGTGAAAAGTATCGCGATCTCTTCACAGAAGATTCGTCACCACCCCTCTTGGGTCCTTTTTCAGTTTCTTCAAGTGAGATTCCGCAAGAATTTATCCAACACTTTCAAGACGGACGATGCAATAGCACAAATGCACAATGTCCAATTTGTATGAGTACTGCAAATGACGCTATTTCTGTCAATGACGGCTGGGAAGAGGGTATTGAAGTGTGTAAACAGATGTTTCGTTCAGAAACACATGTCTCACCTGATGAGATTGGTAGAATCTAGAAGGGACTTCATGAGTCACCTGCACCGCGCTTATATACAAGCGCGGTGCTTTTTTACAATTTGTTATGGAACACACCAAAAAAAATTATTAAAAGAAGCTTTAAGTCTTTGATCATAGCATTCACATTACATCAATATATCATCATACAGAGCAATAAATCCCACTATATGTCAGCATAAAATCACCGGGTATACTAAGCCAAATGGTACAGAAACAGTATTATGAAAGACATAAATACTCATTCTGTATCCATGTACAATCTAAATCAAATACCCTCTGATGCTCAGATTAGAAGGTTTCTCAGAAGAACGCTCTTTGGAAAGAATCTGTTTTGTCCTGTATGTAGATCAAGAAAAGTTTTAAAATACGAAAAGAGATATCGATGCAAAAGATGTAGGACAAAGTTCACCCTCATTTCACACACATGGCTCAGAGGGATGAAACTTGAGTATCAGAAGTTCTGGTTACTCCTGTGGTGTTGGACACGAGGCGTCCCGATCAGACAAACGCAGGATCTTTCACTGCTAAGTGAGGAAACAGTCAGAAGATGGTTCCATCGCTTTAGGACTCATTTACCCCAGCAAGAAGCCATTTTAGAACATGTCGTACAGTTAGATGAAGCCTACACCAAGGGACATGCTGTCATCATGGGGAAGCAACAAGGTACACGAAGGATTGCTATGAAAGTCATTCCGCAGACAAGTGTGCAGAGACATCACATCACACAGTTCTTGCAGGATCATGTGAAGCCACATTCAACATTACAAACTGATGGTGCAAAGATCTACCGAGGGATTGAGAGGTGGTGGCCCGTTACTCACATTAGAGACATTCATTCGAAATTCGAGTTTGATCACACCTCTGAGATTGAGGGAATGTTTGGAATCATGAGAACATGTATTCGTAGAATGTATCACCACACCACCCCTGAAAAGTTCCCTGAGATCGTGAGTGAATTCTGTGTCAGATTTTCCTCACCAGAAATCTTTGATTCACCTAATAAATACTTAGAAAAGTCATTAACGTTTGTACCATTTGACTAGGGATACCCCTACATAAGGTACGATCTCAAAGTTTGATCGTCATCTATATAAGACGTATCAAGAAACTGCTGATAAAAACTGTCTCCATGACTTTTCGCCCCATCAAGACATACTTCCAAATATCGCTTCTGAGACTCTGATTGATGGTCATAGAGAGCATTATTTTTCCCTGCAGTAAAAACAATGATATCGCGAGATAGAACACCATTCCCGAAATCATACGATACAGTAGATACCCTTTGATATTCACACTCTCTTTCACATAATCGATGAAAATCTTCTGCACCCACATCAAACGCTATACCATTGACGATCTGGTTTGCAGAAGCTGGATACACATCAAGTGCACAAAATGGTTGACCTTTTAAATCAAAGTCTGTTGCCTGGAAACCCGTAGGAGCCCATAAACAAAACTTTCTTTCAAAGCCCTGTATAAAACACGTCCGAATATTGGACGCATTTGGCGCACTTGATTTCAGTGAGTCAATATTAAGAAGAGATCCATAGCCAAAAATTGTGATGTAATGCATAATCTGATCAAAATGAACTTAGGCTACATATAAGAATAAACCACGAACAGAGCGCGCTTAAATTTACAACATGAAAATTTTTTTCATTTCTTTTGAGTTCGATAATATACATATAAGGAAAAAAGTACAAGGGCAGTAGGTATCGCATTAAAAAGAAAATGCCACCACACGCGGTAAGCTGTGAGAACATACTGATCAAGCGACATTCCATAAAGAGTGCTAAGTCCAATACTTTTTCCAATGATAATATTGCTAGATGTCAAAGAAATGTGCTCATAGAAATGAAACGTCTGAATAATCAGCGCAAACAGCATTGCTTTTACACGCAAGAAATAGTACATCGTCGCAATACCTGCAACAAAGATAGTATTACCAATAAGGTGTAGAACATCCATCCCAAGCATATTCTTTCGCATGTCCGTTTCATGCGGGAAAAACAAGCCTCCTAAACTATTCACGAGAAATACACCAAACTCTGTCATGTAGGGCTTTTCTTTGTAACCGCCAATCCACGCAGAGACTTGTATAATATGCTCAAAAAAATGCCCAACCTGAAATAAAATTGCAAGAAGTCCAAGTGTAAACACAAAATAGATGAAATTTTTTGAATCTTTATGTGAAACACGTGCCTTTGTTTCCGCGAGTTTATACAACATAGTAAGTAAAATATACTTCCGACACCAAATGTAACTGATCAGTCACTATATAAACGATTTTTAATGACAAGGATTTACAAGCAAAATTGGCCTCAATATAAACCGAGATCAATATAAAAACTATTATACCATGCAAAAATATTTGACATTCTCTTTGTAAGTACTAGGCAACTGATACCAGGTATACGTCAAAATTCTCTTGAAAAATGGAAGTAATTTGTGTAATCACCGAAATTCTCAGTAGAATATTATGTCCTATATAGCAAAAAAAATGATCATCCAACAACTTTGAAATAACTGTAGTATGATAAAATACAAACACTACAAATAATGACATTTACCATGAACAAAAAAGTAATTATAGTGACCATATGTATTATCGGCATATTTTTCATACTATTTATTATGAGAAGTAAACCAAAAGTGCAAGACGTAGCACCTGATCTTTCGACCAATTCTCCATACTACGAAAAACTCAGAAAAGAATGTCGGACGCGACCTGATGATAGATGTTGTAAAGCATCCCTAAAAGTAATGATCGATGGCAACTACAAACTAGCCAACAAGGAAAATGAATGTCCAAAAGATCTCAACAGAAACACGCTGAAGTGTCCAGGAAGTTACATATGGTGTCAATAACAAATTATGATATAAATTTTTAGGTTGACCAGTCATTACATATGGAAAGAAGCAACGTAACAATCTATCGATCTGCGATAATATGTACATCGAATTGCCATACAAGATCAATACATTTTGTAGCAAAATAGGGGAATTTTAGCGGGAAAAAAGAATGGACAATCCTCTAAAACCAAAGATACAAGACAAGAAACTACAGCCCATGAAAAAGCATCACATCGAAGTACCACTCTTTAAGCAAAAGCAAAATCACTAGACTGCGGAGCAGTCTGTGTGCAGATGATTAGTGCCTACTATGGACAAGACAAACCACTACAGGAAATCCAAAAATATTTTTCGTATTCCAAAAATGGTGTAAGCGCATTCCAACTAGGAGAATATTTCACACAAGAAGGATACCGTACACACCTCTATTCACAAAACCCCTTCCTATTTAGCATGCAAGACCGCAAAAAAAACAGAAAAAGCCTCATACAGAAATTGTATCGCATTGAACAAACAACAAAAATACCAAAAGTCCGCGCAGGTGCTAAATCCTGCACAAAATTCATAAGAGCGGGAGGTGTAGTACACGTAAAAATACCAGACCTTCTGGTTATCGAAAAAGCACTGCAAGAAAAAAAACCTATAATCGCTCTACTGATGAATCAATTTCTCACCGATGCAACATCAAAACTTAACTTCCATTTTGTTGTCATCACAGGTATTGACACAAAAAAAATCTATACAAATGATCCTGCAAAAGACATACGAGAATACGCACACAGTGACTTTCTTTTTGGGCTATATGCATCAGCTGCTGGTGACCCTGACAATGCTAGCCTCATAACAATAGGTAAATAAATGAACAGAATGAAGGAAAAGAAAAGAACAAACTGTGTATAAGTCATTTTCTAGCAGTATATACTAAATATATAAGATGCTACTTGTGTATGAGCACTATACAGTACCATAGTGCTCTATGGTCGAATAGCAGGTTTCATCAAGTACCTTAAATAGATCTACTATAATTTCTCAAAGAAATACACGTATGAATAAATATCTCGTTGAGTTTCTCGGAACATGCACCTTGACACTAGTGGTTTTTATATCAATTGCAAATGAACTGACAATGACACCAGTCATAGCAATGTTGACCCTAGGACTCTTTGTGTACACAATTGGTCATATTTCTGGTTGCCATATCAATCCAGCAGTAACCGCAGGACTACTGACACTCGGAAAAATCTCCATGCAAGATGCTGCAGGCTATATCATTGCGCAATTTGCAGGTGCATTTGTAGCTATGCAAATCGCTACAGGTATATTCAAGATTGAACCCCTCGAACAACTTGGCCTTCTCACGGTAACCGCCGACATGAACGTTGGTCTAGCAGAAGGTTTAGGAATGATGCTCTTTACCTTCGGTATCGCAGCAGTCGTATATGGTAAGGCGAAAGAACAAATGAGTGGTATCGTAGTTGGTGGCTCTCTCCTCCTAGGTATCATGTTGGCAACAGTGGCATCAAATGGTGTACTCAACCCAGCAGTCGCATGGGGTATCGGTTCATTTAACATGATGTATCTCCTCGGACCAATCGTAGGAAGCATCATTGGCATGCAACTCTACCGCGCACTGTGCACAAACAAAGGAGAATAACACACATAAAAGCTCATACAAAAACAGCCTACTAGGCTGTTTTTGATACACCACAGTTCAAAAAAAGGGAGTATATCAGCCAAATAAAAGAATAATCTACCTCATGGTAAAATATAAAAACAATTGCACAGCAAAAAACATATGACACTCATTCCATCACAAATGATTCCTCTCGGAACACTAGCACCTGATTTTTCACTACCTGATACAGTTTCAGACGAAGAAATAGCATTTACAGATATAGCAGGAAAAAAGGCAACAGTAATCATGTTTATCTGCAATCATTGCCCATACGTTCAACACATCGCCACTGATTTAGTAAAAGTCGCAAATGAATATAGGTCACAAAACATCGGATTCGTAGGCATCAGTGCAAACGATGCAAATGATTTCCCTGAAGATGGACCAGAAAAGATGAAAGAGTATGCCAATAATTTGCAGTTCCCATTCCCCTACCTCTATGATGCGTCACAACAAACAGCAAAAGCGTATGGCGCATCGTGCACACCAGATCTATACATCTTTGACGCAAACAAAAAACTTGTCTATCACGGACAATTCGACGATGCTCGCATCGGCAATGGAAAACCCGTAACAGGTAAAGATTTCCGCACAACACTAGACCTACTACTGAAAGAAAAACCAGTTCCACAGAAGCAAATTCCCAGCATCGGATGTAGCATCAAATGGAAACAGTAGTAAACACAAAAAAGTATTTATTCTTCTCAGTAACACCAATAGACTTATGGCTATAAAACGCATAGAGGATTTCTCCAGAGGATACTTTCGCAAGAAAAAAAGTAAAAATCAATTCGAGTACATAAATGAAAAAGGCAAAACTATTCAAAGCAAAGAAATTCTTGCACGTATAGGTGCACTAGTCATTCCACCTGCATGGGAAGACGTATGGATTACCCGCGATCCAGATGCACACATACTCGCAACAGGAATTGATGAAAAAAAACGCAAACAATACATTTACCATCCAAAATGGATTCAGAAAAAACAAACACAAAAATACAATCGTATCATTGAGCTCGGCTACGCTCTACCACGAATTCGCCGCCGCGTCTTCACGGATCTACAAAAAGAAAGATTCTCCAAAACTGTTGTCCTCGCAATAGTCGTACGCATCCTTGATAAAACTGGTATGAGAATCGGCAACGAAAAATATACTGAACAAAACAAGACATTTGGTCTTACCACACTGAGAGAACGCCATATCGGTATGACTGGCAAAGAAATCACTTTTACGTTTACAGGTAAATCACATCAAGAACAAGCCTATTCCATCGACGATCCCCTACTCGCAAAGCATATCCACATGCTAGAAAACCTTCCAGGTACGGAAATATTTAACTATCTTGATGAAAATGGAAAAAGACAAAAACTGATCCCAGAAGACGTAAACAAATACATTGATAAAATCGCAGCAGGAAAAGACAGTGAGGAAGAGCTACATTTTAGCGCAAAAGACTTCCGCACGTGGATCGGCACCACTTGTGCAGTAGCACAAATGCTCCCATTTATAAAAGAAAAGACGTTTCCAATCCCAGGAGAAAAACAGATAGAGATCATAAAAAAAGTTGCGCAAGAACTCGGTAACACACCGACAGTCTGCAAAGAACATTACATCCACCCCAAAATCCAAAAAATGTTCTCCCAAAAAACCATTCCAAAAATGCAAAAAAAAGACGTAAACGGACTCACAAAAATCGAACAAAAAACACTTGCATTACTAGAATACAAGAAAATAAAGAAGTAGTTAGTTATACAAAGAATATGATAAAATAGAAATGTAAATCCATTAAAAAGTGGAGAAAGCTAGAAACAACTAGCTTCTCACAATCGACTTCATGAACCTACTTTTTGACAACATCAACGAGAAAGACAAAGTAGCTGCCATCGATGATCTCATTCATGATTCCACACCGAGGCCTTCCTTCTTTTTTCTCGTCGTCCTCTCAACAATCATGGCCACACTCGGTGTAATCGCAGAAAATGCATCTGTAGTAATTGGATCTATGCTCATTGCACCCATTCTCTCACCAATCCTTTCTCTCTCCCTTGGTATCGTCATGTCTGATAGCAAGATCATCAAATGGTCATTTGTAACATTACTAAAATCCACACTCTACGCACTAGCATGTGCAATCATCTTCACCTTCCTTTTCAAAAACGGCTACAATACAACACTTGAAAATACTGAAATAGCTGCAAGGATGGACCAGACATTTCTTTTCCTCGTCATCGCAATCGTTGCTGGACTCGCCACAGCTTTTGCACGCGTCAAACCAGACCTCAACGAAGCACTTCCAGGCACTGCAATCGCTGTAGCACTCGTGCCCCCACTGGCCGTCGCAGGCATTGGAATTGGCATTTGGGATTGGGACATGGCGATCGGTGCATTTAAACTCTACGCACTCAATCTGATCGGCATCATCATTGCTGCAATGTTTATGTTCTCTCTCATGAATCTCTACCCTAAAAGACGTCTCGCAGAAGCCGCACAAAAAAAGGAAAGTAAACAGCTGGAAAAAGAAAAAAAGAAGGCAAAAAAAGCAAAGAAGGCTGAAAAATAATACCATCTCCAAATAACCAGCCTACATTAAGTGTGCTCTCTCGTGAGCGAGACATCTGCCACAGATGCGCAGTGTGTCTAGACCCATAAGCTAGCTGTGGTAGGTGTCGCAGCCGCGAGAGTGTGCACTTGGGTGTTGGG
>CALIRC010000078.1 GCA_938044295.1 Minisyncoccota bacterium | reverse complement strand
TTGATTTTATTGTATTATTATATCATAAATCTAAATATTTGTCCATTATTATTGCTTGACAATACCTTTAAAAAAGTGTATAATTATGTCAATGGTCTATTTCGACCTTTCACATATATCCCTAAGGAGGGTTTGTACATGAAAAAAATATTTAAAAGTTACGCTGTATTACTCGTTTTATTTTTTTCCGCACTCGCTTCAGGTTGTGTTGGTGGTGGTATGAAGGTTACCCCTGGTGACTTCATTGCTGGAGCTGTTGGTGCTGCTGTAGGAGGCAGTGTGTCGTATGCGATTTGTCGCGATCTAGGGAAATCAGAAGAGGAGTGTGTTGAGGAAAAGCTACTTGGTGCTGCTGGTGGAGCAGTAGCGGGTAGCATGATCTCTCAAAATAATCGTGCCGTCGAGATATCTCGCGCTCAGGTCCAATCTGAAGCTCGCGTCCAACAGCAGATTCGCAATACGCATTGCCCAGGCTTATCTGGTATAGACTTGTCTGCTTGTTTGCAAGGCAGGTCAAGCCTAATTCAGCAGCAGGAGGCTCTGGATATGGAGGAGCGCGCGGCTGAAATTCGTAGTTATAACAGAGAATTTCTTCTTCTTTGCACGAAAAAATACGGTGGCAAGGAAGAGCACTGCTTGTCACAATAAAATATTGGGTGAATTTTTTTTAGAGTCCTTGGAATATTTTTCTAGGGGCTCTTTTCTTTTTTTTGCATTATTTTGCTTTTTGTTGTACTATTTTTATGCATTTTTGGTACATTGATTGGAGGTTATAAATGAAATTTTTTGTTTGTTTGTTCGTTTGTTTGAGTACTTCCCTCGTCTCTGGTTGCGCGCTTTTTCTGACAGATAAAGATGCAGGTACACTTGGGTGTTCTGATCCAGTGTATGTGCAAACGACGCATGGAAATCCTCTTGCGCCAAAACATATCTGCGGCGCGATTGAGGAGATCATGGACTCACTTCGTGAATCTGATATAGCATTTTCTGGTGACTTAAATGGTGGTCTCAGTATTCAATTTTTTCAGGAACATTTTGATGAGCAAGGTGATGCTACTTCTGCTGTGGAGCAAGTAATACACAGTGTTGTTGGTCATCTCAATGGTGTGGATCAGTATTTTTATCATTTAATTGTGGAAGCGTATGTTGGGGGAGATTCTTCGGATGATCAAATTTCTCAGGCTTTTAATCGCTCAATAAGTCTTTTGTATTTGATTAAGCAAAATAGCCTCGATGTTCTTGCGCCTGATTTTATGGGTATTTCATCATTTGAACCTATAGCTTCGTCGGATGATGCTAAAAATAACCGCGTTCAGGTCACTATTCGACCTCTTCTTTAATGTGATGATGAGTAGGTAAGGTGTTTGTAGTTTTGATCCCGGGATATATTCTCGGGGTTCTTTTTTTTTGTGTTCATTGGTAGTATGAGAGTATATGGATGATGTGCATGCAGTACCAGAAGGAGGACTTCTTCAGTCACGATTGTGGGCTGACTTTTTGCTTTCTGAGGGAAAAGATATTGTTTCTATTTCCTCGGACACCTGTGCGTTCTATGGATCAATAGCGCGACTACCTCTTGTTGGTTCGTATCTCTATGTGCCACGACTCTCTGCCACTGATCTGCCCCGCGTGATGCGAGCTCTTACCGAAAAAGGGCGTGACAAAGGTTGCTTTTGGGTGCGGGTCGACCTTGTGAGCTCTGAAGATGTTGCTGCTCTTGTGCAGAGTGGATTTACTGTGCGCAAAGCGCCGCACGATATGCAGCCGCGAGAGAATTTTGTCATTGATCTCTCTGGGAGTGAAGACGCGCTTCTTGCTCGGATGAAGTCGAAGACGCGTTACAATATACGACTTGCACAGAAGAAGGGTGTGACGGTAACAGTTGTTAGCTATAGTGATGAGACATTTGCTTCTACGCTTGATGTCTTTATGGACCTTCTTGCTGCTACAGCTCACCGCAAGGGTGTGGTATTCCATGATCGCATGCACTACGAGAAAATGTTTGCGTCTTTGCCTGCTGAAAATATCGCATTTTATGTGGCGTGCTATGACGGTGAAACTCTTGCAGTGAATATCGCGACGTTCTATGGTGGTGTTGCTACGTACCTTCATGGCGCTACAAGTGAAAAGTATCGCAATATGATGGCGCCATATCTTTTGCAATGGCGGGCGATGCAAGATGCTCGTTTGCTGGAGTGTACGTACTATGATTTGGGTGGGTACTATAGTGACAGTCAGGATGTTGGTAAGCAGGGTATTTCACGTTTTAAGAAAAGTTTTTCTCCAGATGAAAAACCGTATATTTCTGTAGGTTCCTATGACGTTGTGCTTAGTGCATGGCGATATCGATTTTATATCTTACTTCGGTACATCAGATCATAATTTTGTACACTTTACCGTCGTTTTACTTGACATTCTTTTACTTATGTGATATATTCTAATCACGTTTTTTTTTACTTTTACTTGAGGGTATTTGAAATGAATAGTACAACTTCTGTTGGTAAATCTAAGCAACTGAAATGCAAATCATTGCTTGAAGATCGTCGAAGCGATCGGAGAATTTTCATCGTTGCTTTTATGAATATTTTTTTACTGGGCGTAGCTTTTGTTTTGCATCAAATCATTCCTGCACCCTCTTTGTTTCAGGTTGATTTAACCACGCCTTTTGATTGGTTTGTGATTTTACTCATGATTTCTATCCCAGTTGTGTTTTTTTTGAATCTTTTTTACCTTGGCAGGCTCATGAGTATGCTCTGTGCAGCGCTG
>CALIRC010000077.1 GCA_938044295.1 Minisyncoccota bacterium | reverse complement strand
CCAACGCCACGCTTGAGATCGTCTTTGCTAATTCCGTTTACAATAGGTGCTTTGAGATCAAGTTTTTCGGTGTGCACTTCGATCCAGAAATCACCAAATTGTGTAAATTCTTTTTTTTGAATCGGTAGTGATTCTTCGCTTGATTGTTTTTGTACTTGATCTTCTGTAGTTGCTCCATTTTCACTCTTGTTCTCACCTTGTTCTGATTCTGGCTGATCTCCTATGGATATTGAAACCTGCTCTCGATTTGCTGCAAAAAAAATTATCATACCTGTAAGTACAAGTGCGCCTACAAAAGCTAATCCCTTTAACTTCCTTTTTTTTGCAGTAGTTGTCATATGGTATTGTGATTATCTGGCTTTATAGTACCATAATCTGCCATTGGATATAAGCCCACCAATAGCTTTATTTGACTTTTTGTAACTGACTTTACTATTATGGTACCCCAAAAGAACTATGATTTATCATATTTTTTTGTCACATGTTTGGATTATGCACATTCTTTTTCCAGCTTTTTAAATGATCCTGACCATCCACCTTTGTGCATGTTTTTACTTTCCTCGTCTGGGAAACCTTCTTGATAAAAATGCATCTGTGTTTTTCCATCTGTTTCACGTAGTTTTACTGTCACTAGCATTTCTCTAGAGTTTTCAAACGCCCAGAGAAATGTACAGGAGAATTTTTCCATGGGCTTGATTTCTGTGAACTGACCACCTACAGTGTGTATACTTTCTCTGACGTTCATAGATATAGAATATTTTCCACCTACGATAAAGTCAGAAGTGCATTTTACTACTGTCGCATGGTCTGGTCCAAACCATTTCTTTAGACCTTCCACTGTCGTCCATGCCTTCCATACTTTTTCGAGCGGCGCATCAAATGTTCGTTTAATCTCAAGTGTAATTTTTTGTGTCATTTCTTTATATGAGACTTACACACTTCAGGTCATTGTAGGCAAAATCGAGGATTTTCACGAGCCATAGGCTACCTATAGTGAATGAAAAATGTAGATATTAACAACAAAGTACGCCGAATGCGTAAGTCCTGTATATTTTATGGATTAGATTAGTCTAGCAAACTTATAGAAAAGATTTCTGTTTGATATCCTCATATTTACTTTTTTAGGTAGTCATCCAGATTGTCAAAACTCTTATTCCAGAATGTACTGTATTCCTCAATCCACTTCTTTGCATCCTCTATTGCATTTTCTTCTAATCTTACGATCACATTTCGACCAATTTTTGTACGCGTAATAAGCTTTGCATGCTCAAGAACACTTAAATGCTTGGTCACAGCAGGACCAGAAATAGGGAAATAAGCCCTTACTTGAGAGACATAGCATGACCCCCTTTTCAGAAAAAAAATTATATCACGTCTTGTCGGATCAGATAGTGCCTTAAAAACCTCATTGAGCTCATTAGAATTATATGTAACCATATGGTTACATATTAGAAAATGTGTTCGTTTGTGTCAATAAGCACTTGTCACTCACCCCTTTATCATAAATCCCTGGCTGGATATCGTGTCGATATTTACATG
Source organism: Minisyncoccota bacterium (assembly GCA_938044295.1). Classification (GTDB taxonomy): domain Bacteria; phylum Patescibacteriota; class Minisyncoccia; order Moranbacterales; genus JAHDCW01. The sequence goes on along the minus strand of CALIRC010000077.1, from coordinate 2,813 downwards.
ACCGAAAAGTTTTTTGCGTAAGTTGAAGATATGCATAGTCACTGCATGAGAAACTTTTGCTGCGTTTTCGTGTGGAAGATGTTTACTTAGTATGGCTCGTGAAACAATGTGATCTTTTTTGAGCGCTAGTTGACACAAAAATTTGTACTCAGTCTTAGTTAATATAATTGAATTCTCCCCTGATTTTACTGTGTGTTTCTGGAGATCAATTTCTAGATCCCCAATAAGAATTTTTGCGCTTACAAATCTTGTTTTGTGATCACGTCTTACTAAACTCTCCAATCTTGCATGGAGTTCAGTGAAATTTACAGGCATTATCATACAATCATCTGCACCACCATCTAGAATTTCTGGTATATGTCTACTTGCCTTTTCCTGTGATACGATCATGATAGGACATTGTGTAAAGGTCCTCGCATTTATTGTCATATTTAGAATTTGTTTTGGATCTGTTCCATGTAAAATTACGACATCATACTTGTCGATATCTGCATCAATGTGTGTAAACACTAATATCCGCGTATCAACGATATTTCCCAGTAAATGCAGCGCTTTTTCTGCACTCGTTGTAAAACTATTATTTTGTGATCCTATAAAGATATGCATAGCCCCCGCTGTTAATGATTACTTTATCACTACTATTACCACATTTTTATATAGAATTCACTAAACTATAGATAAATTATTTATCAAGTTTTATCAATCGTATCAAGTTGACTTGTGTTACAATGATGCCAGAGAAAAAAATACAAAGGAGGCAAATTTATCAATATATCTGCTTTCTTTGAAGCGCAACTACTATCTAAAGTATACTCATTGACATTGTTTATTATTAAATCTTTGTACAAATAAATCCATAAATGTAAAAAGTATGCGCATACTTATCGTAGAGGATGAGCAAAAGATTGCCGATTCACTGAAAGCTAGCTTAGAAGCTGAGTTTTTTGCTGTCGATCATGCAGAAGATGGACAGCATGGATCATTTCTTGCGCGCACAAATGAATATGATTTGATCATCCTTGATAATATGCTCCCGAAAAAAAAGGGTATTGAAGTCTGCAAAGAAATTCGTGAAGAAGGATTGAAGGTGCCAATTCTTATGCTAAGTGTCGAAGATTCGAGTGAAACTAAAATTATACTTCTTAATGCTGGTGCTGATGACTATATGACAAAGCCATTTGTCCTTGGTGAGCTCCTTGCCCGTATCCGTGCGCTTTTACGTCGGCCTCAGCAAGCAGTGAACACTATTTTGGAGATTAATAACCTTACCCTTAATCCACAACGCTGTATTGTTACGCGTGGCGACAAAGAGATTTATCTTCCACGCAAAGAGTTTGCTCTCCTAGAATACATGCTACGTAATCAGGGTATTGCGTTATCACGTTCAATGATTATGGAGCATGTTTGGGACGAAAATGCAGATCCATTTTCTAATACTATTGAGTCACATATTCTTTCTTTGCGGAAGAAAATTGATTTACCTAACGAACGTAAACTTATTCATACTCTCCCTGGTCGTGGATACATCCTTGATATTCGCTCATCTGAATAAGTCCTTATTTCACTTTTATTACTAAAACTCTTATACTCTGCCTCTGCATGTTTTAACATTTTATTGAGGTGTTTTTATTTTTTCTTTATTATATTTCTCATCTTTATCGATTTTTTCTCAAAAAGTATTTCATGCAACATTTACTATTATTGTTTTGTGTGTTTTTTTGTACTTTACCAAATATCACGTATAGACTGACATGAACTTTATAGTCTGTATCGCTGATTATTTATTCCACTCTATACATCATTTATTGGAGAATAGTTATGAGTGTTTCAGTACGATCTACTTCTAGAGGTATTGACTGGGGACAGTATGCCTGTGATTATGCCGCCCTTATACATCTCAACCCTTACCGTGATCTTCAACAGTATGTTGGTAGTATTGTTTCACAGCATTGTAGAGAAAATTCCTCTTTACTTGATTTGGGTTGTGGCATTGGTAGTTTATGGCAATATCTTCCACAAAATCTCAAAATTACAGCTATCGATGGTAATAGCCAAATGTTGAATTTTGCACAAAACTGTGCAGACTCTCGCACTATCGTGACACATCTACATGATCTTAATACCCCATTTATCAATCGTCTAGATTGTCAGTATGATCTTATTGTCAGCGTTAATGCGTTATATTCGCTGACTCAAAAGAGTCAATTCATTTTGCAATGCTTTAGAGCATTGAAGTCTTCAGGCATCTTTGTGCTTGTTGATTTACGTGATGATATGGAGAATGGTCTTATTCTTAAGTCACATTGCCAAAGCGATAAACCGGATGCTTATTGGTATGATTTACATCATTCTCAGGAACGCGAATTTGCTCTACTTGCAGAAGCATTTGCAAATGAGCCGTCTCTTCTTTCGTGTATGCTGCGTATCGCAGAACATAATCGTATTATTAACAATTCGCACTTTACCTTTTGCACTCCACATGAGCTTTGTACTGAAGTAACAAAATCTGGCTTTATAACCGATTCAGTATCATCTGTTTACGCTAACCAAGCTACATGCATTGTAGCGTCAAAATGTTGAGAATTTAGTTATGCATGAAACGATTTGTAGTTATACAGATAAGTCTTCTTTGGTAGATTCGATTGTTTTTCGAGATCATTTGGAAAAAGAAGATGTTCACGTGTCATCCCGTCAAAAGACATGTTCTACTTTTTTGCGGCTTGTAGAAAATTCGCAGGAACTCGAACAGTATCAAAAACTCGTATATAAAGCCTTTTGTGTAGAGCGAAAATGGCTCAATCCAGATGATTACC
>CALIRC010000076.1 GCA_938044295.1 Minisyncoccota bacterium | reverse complement strand
CTGTCAAAGTTATACTGAACACTGCATGATACAATTGGTTTTAAATGAAGCAAAAATTTTATGCATAAACCCCCTGAGAAAAAACGTGTGATTACACCCTTGGAAAAACTGCTTGGCGAGTACTGTGATTATCTTGAGATTGAAAAGAATCGCAGTCTTTTGACGCGTGATAATTATAATCGCTATATATCACGTTTTCTCACATATGCATGCGACAAACATTCAGTGCAGACGCCGGCAGAAATCACTTCGCATGTAGTACGCAAATATCGCCTTTTTCTAAACCGACTCACTACTCAGAACGCAAAGGGTGTAGAGGAAACTCTCAGTGTGAGCACACAGAATTATCATGTCATTGCGCTGAGGGGCTTTCTTAAGTATCTTGCAAGAAGGGATATTGATTCTCTAAGCGCGGACAAACTTGAAGTTGGAAAAAACCCAGATCGACAAGTGGATTTCTTAGACCCAGAGGAAGTGGAGAGACTCTTGGATGCAGCCGATGGTAAAGATCTTGCAAGTCTCAGGGACAGAGCATTTTTAGAACTGTTTTTTTCTGCTGGACTTCGTGTGAGTGAGCTGGTGAGCCTTGACCGTGATATGATCAATCTCGATCGTCAGGAGTTTAGTATTCGCGGCAAGGGTGGCAAAGTGCGGATTGTTTTTATTTCCGATACTGCCAAATCTGCACTTGAGAGATATTTAAACAAGAGACAAGATATTGATCCAGCGCTTTTTATACGGTTCAAGGAAAATACTAACCCACATGCCGATAATACATCACTACGCCTTACTGCACGCAGCATTCAACGCACGGTAAAGAAATATGCGACCAAAGCAGGTATTGTCAAAGATGTTCACCCACATACACTTAGACATTCGTTTGCGACGGACCTCTTACACAACGGTGCCGATATCCGCAGTGTGCAAGCAATGCTTGGACATTCTAATATCACCACAACGCAAATCTACACCCACGTCACAAACCAGGGTCTTAAAGATGTGCACAAGAAGTTCCATGGGAAGCAGTAAACTTCATGTGAGGAAATAATCTATGAGACCATATATTACGTTTTATTGTCGAGATATTGATTTTTTGTAAATATTTATATAGGTGTTCCATACCGCACAGTTTTTTAGTAATCTGCCATTTTATCATTTACTTACCTTCTTGACTTGCAATACACTTCGGATTGCTCTACTATGGCGACTATATGAATGATAGAGAAATATTTGAAGAACTTTTTCTCGTAGCTCAAACGTCACAAGATCCGCGTGGTGTGGTTTCTTCGTGCCTTGTGCGTGATGGTCAGATCATTGCGCATGCTGCAAGCTCTGATGATGGCGATGAACATGCCGAGAATGTTCTTCTTAATCACTATGAAGGCTCCCCTGATGGTGTTATTTTGTACTGTACACTTGAGCCATGTTCGCATCGTATCCGCACACGCTTTGTCGACTGTGTTAGCGCGATTGCTGGTGCAGGTATTACCCATGTGATCTATGGCGCTTCTGATCCAGGACAAAGTGAACTTACGAAGCGTCGCTGCAAGGAAGCGGGGATCACCCTTACGAAAATTGATGACCCAGATATTGTGGAGCGATGTGCGCGTCTTTTTAATGATACAGTTGATCCTCAATTTTCTGAGCAGGAAGCTCCCCGGAAACCACTTGTATAATTTTCTTACTCTCTTAGCTGAAACTTTTTATCTTCATGAGGACTTCCTCACTTTGGTGCAATGTGAGGAAGTTCTCTTCATATATGGAAGATCGTTTTCATATACTTCCTTCTTAGTTTTGTAGAAGTGAAGATCAACTCACTATAGCCTACCGAACTTAGTTGGAGCAATCAATATCTCCGAATCAGAGAATCGCTTTCATTTTACTTTTGGAAGATCAAATTGTAGTAATCGATGAGACATGATCGCACGTTGGCTGCTATGAGGTCGTCATGTGTGTATGCTTTTAGTCCATCTTTTACCTCATATTCTTTTTGATCGAGATTTTGCGCTATGATACCTCTTTCTTCGTCCGTGATCTCTAGCGCAAACGTCCGTGCTAGATCATGTCGTCCGTTTGTGGATTCTGGTTCAGCTCTGTAAGACCATATGTATTCTGCTGTTGTGAGATATTCCAATCTTTGAGGATCTATGTCGATCGAGGTTTCTGCTTTTAGTCTTCTACATGCTGTATCTTTTGCTTTTTCTCCGCGTTTTGTCTGCCCACCAATTACCCACGGTCCTTCTGCGGGTTTATGCTTACGCGTTGCGAGATACACACTCTCTTTTTTACGATTGTAGAGCATAACATCGCTGCAGACCACCACGCGGGCATCGAGAAATTCACACAACGCTTCGTCTGACATAAATGTTGCTTCAAGTTTTGTATCTTTGGCATCTTTGTAAATTTTGTTCATAGAAGTTTTTTATATAAAAGCTGTTACTATATAAGTATAGTAACAGCTTTTTCTTTACGTCAACTCGTGAATCCTAGAACTTAGTTTAGCTCTATATGTCTTGCGATCTTCATTTTTTTTCTTTTAGTTGCAGCGCCAACGGGAAGTTGTACCTTTGATTGCAGTGTGACTCTTATGTGATCGAGTCGCTGTTTTCCAATTCCTTCGATTGCAATAATTTGTCGTTCCGAGTGCAAGAGCAAATCGCGCCACCTTACTATCTTTAGCTTACTTTCTGCCAGGATTGTGAGGGTTCTATCATCAATTTTTTGTTGATCATCAGAGATTTTTTCATCAAGGACTTCGCCTTTGTTTTTTCGTAGTGCCTTTAGCTTTTTTTTATTTGGTACTATAGTGTCTTTTTCTGCCTCTGATACTTGATTTGATTCGAGCACATATTCTATCCATGGAATTTCTTGCGTTTTCAAACCGGCTTTTTTGGCTATTTTCTTTGCGTCGGGATCACTTGTTGCACACACACACTTCCCTAAATCATCTATAATGATCACTACTCTCTGGATATTTTTTTTCACGACTTACTCCACTAGACCTTGCTGCATGTGAGAAAACTATATCATAGATTGATCAATCGTCAAATCATTTTTGGTCAACTATTTTTTGACTCGCTTACATTTTTTTTAGCTTTGCATATTGCTTTGCGAGTCGCGTTAGTCCCTTACTTTTGAAGATAACGCTGATTTGTTCGTGATCACTTGCAACGACTACACCTACGCCAAAGTCTGGATGCTTCACACGATCACCATCGGCGAAGAATTGTTGGCCATTTGTTGTTTTGATTTGGTTCTTGTTTTTTGGTTTTAGCGTAGAAAAAAATTCAGTTCTCTCTTCTCCTTCTTCGCATGACTTCAGCTCATCAGGGATATCATCTATAAATCTACTAGGAGGATTAGCTTGCAGTGTTCCGAAGAGCAGCCTCCTTCTCGTGTAGAGTAGACATACTGACTCTTTGGCGCGTGTGATACCTACATACATGAGACGTCGCTCTTCTTCCATTTCATTTGGATTTGTGAGAGAACGATTGTGTGGGACGAGACCCTCTTCCAGTCCTACGATAAAGACATGCGGGAACTCTAATCCTTTTGCACTGTGTAGTGTCATGAGATGGACGACATCTGTATCTTGGCGAATCGCATCTGTATCACTCGCTAGTGCAATTTCCTCAAGAAAGAGAGA
>CALIRC010000075.1 GCA_938044295.1 Minisyncoccota bacterium | reverse complement strand
GATTATGCATTAATTGATATTCCAAAAACTTATAGTGGCAAAAATATAGAACTAGACGAAGCTTTTGTTGCTGTTTTTGATGAAAGGTTAGGATTTAATGAAATATTTCCAGGACTTGATGAAGCAGGTCTAGATAAAGAGGTTGATGAGGAAAGCGGATACACATTTTACAAAGCAGGAAGTCGAATCCTCACGAAAATGTTGCTACCCAAAGAAACGATTGAATTACTGAAAATGATCAAAGAGAACGAAAGTGAGCACAATCCTTTTTTGCAGGAAGGTTTGGTAGACCCTGAAATGTTGGGGGACTTATTGCAAAAAGTAAAAGACTTTTATGTACAAAATAATCTTCCAAAGGATTTACATCCAGGGGCTGCAACTACTTACTTTGAAGAAAATGCTAAGAAATTTTTTGGTGAAAATGCATTGAGGATTGTGAATCGAATACCAGATAATGTTTGGAGAGATTTTGTGAGCATGAATTAAAGTATATATCCAGTATCGTTCATAAAACAATGTTTTACGAACACTTTAAGTACTGTATGATAAAGACAGCATCATGCTTCTATAGAGATACATTCAATCGGTGAATACAACCAAGGGGACGGCAATGCAAGGAGATGAAGAGACGCTAAAAGAAAATCAGGCGTACATTGATGAAGCAATTAAAAACAGGGAGGCCCTAATTGAACAAGGGCGAGAAGCGGCTAATGATGAAGCTGCTGCAGAGTTGCGGAAAAAGCTGGCGGAAAATAAGGCGTCAGAAAAACCAAAAATAAAACTGTTCGGTATTTAGTTTGGGAAATCTCAAGCATTGTCAGGCTCGCACACTTTCTATTTAGTGCGAGCTTTTTTTGTCAAAATAAGAGTGTTCATAAAACAGTTGTTTTATGAGCAGTGTTTTTGAGGTCGAGAAAGATAGTGTTTATGCAGGTTGTAGAGGCGCGTTTTTGGAGGGGTTTTATGAACACCTGCATTACTGGATAAATGTACAACAATGAGTTAAAGTGATTTTTAGCTTGATTGTCCATTGTTGTCGCTTTTTATTGAATGAAAAACGACAACCAATGGGGAATCATTATGAAGTTAAAAATAGCAATAAAAAGGTTAGTACTTGTACTCATTGTCATAGTGCTCGCTACTAGCTGTTTTGACAGAGTGGGTTCAGAAATTGAACGGGATTTGTACCGTGATAACGCACATCTGGAAAATTTGAGGATAAGTTGTACCAGAATTTCTCAAGAGCCCCTTACGTATCAGTGTGTACTTAAATACAGTTTTTGGGGAGACACAAAGACTAGATGGTATTATCGTGCGATCAACTTCCACTATATTAGGGAAAGAAGCAATTTGTATGTATAAGGCAAAAGTCACCATGTGTATGGGTGGCATTTTTAAATGAGGAAGAAATAATGAAGTCTATACAGTGTGTTTTTTTGATGCTATAATGTTGTGTGCTGTTGTTGCTGTTTGAAATTTCTTACGTTTAACGTGTGTACTATGAAGACTTATGCTGCTATTGCTGTGACGTTTATTATTACGCTTATCGGTAGTGTTTTGCTTATGGGATCGCTGGGTCAAGCCCCTAAAAGTGTCGTGAATGTCACTAACCAGGTGACGTCTCGCGTAACAGAAGGAATCACGCCTCAAAAAGCTCCAGAACTTACGACTGAAGAGAAAATTAATCGTGCAATTACTGCAAATACCGCAGCCATTGTCACGATTCATGCTGCTACTGCTGATACGGACATTTCTCGCGCGGCGCTTGAGAAGAATTTTGTTGCGCGTGGTTTGTCTGTCTTAGATGATGGAACCGTGATTACTGCGAGTGCTGTTTTGAAGGATGATACAGACTATATTGTGCGTTTTGCAGGCGTGAAGGATTCATTTGTTGTGGAAGGTGTTGAGCGTTATGGTGCTGTTTCAGTCTTGCAAACGAGTGGTACTCCACAAAGGGTTGCAACAATGTCGTATTCTTTACCAGATGATGGTGCGGCAGTCATAGCACTTGGGGGGACGATCGAAAACCGCATTGCTGCAAATATTGTTGCGCAGGAACCATATGAACGTGATGGTGCGTACTATATCGCAACGAATATCCCTGACCCTCTTTCACCAGGAACGATCCTTATTAATATAGATGCTTCTGTTGTTGGTATTTCTGTCTCTGGCAATGTAAGTGGGGAAAAGGCTGAATTTTTGAGCTTTCACTCCACGGACTTGCCATTACGGTAGATTTTTTACTTCTCAGGCTTACGCACTTTGCGTACTTTGTTGCTAAAATCTCCATTTTTCACGCACCATAGGTAGACTATGGTCATGGAAAGCCTTGATTTTGTCTAAGATTACACTCATGTGTGTAAGGTCCTAGACAGGCTCTAAAGTCTTCACTTCATATTCTGCTTTTGTGTACTTTGTGTGGATATTTTGTGTATAGTGTTCTTTGGTATGATTGTATATATGAAAATTTGTAGTATAATAGAGTTTCGGATAACCATTAAATGAAGCTTATGACTTTATCGAAGAATTTCGTTGGGTGGATGCTTGCTAGCCTTGTTGTTTTTGCAAGCTTCACTTATGTACAGCCTGCGCAGGCTGTTGTTGGTTATGGTGGAGATAACGTCCACTGTACAATGTACTCTAATCAAGACTCCACACTGGAGAATTCTGCCACACTTATATGGTGGAGTAGCGCAAATGTGGTAAATGCTGAGCTTGATGCTGCTGGCTCTGTTGCACCAAAGGGATGGTGGTGGATTGATCGTGTCGAAGAGACTACAGAGTATACACTTACAGTTGAGACAGAATCTGGCGAATACGCAACTTGTAGTACTACAGTTACTGTAGATCAGGAAGAGCCTGTAGAGGAGGTTGCTCAAGCACCTACATGTGAGATTGTGGCAGATCCAAATCCTCTTCCAGGAGACGCTACAACACTTATGTGGACATCAGAAAATGCTGTGTCTGCAAAATTGCACCCATATGGTTCTGATTCCTATTTTGCCGATGTCTCTGATGCGGGATCATGGTACATATCAGGTATCACAGATGCGCGTGGCTATAGCCTTACAGTTTGGGGTGTAGATGATCAGAAAACAACATGTAATGTGATGGTTGATATGGCGTATGCAGATGGCGATGAGATGGAAAAGGAAAAAAAGGACAAAGAAGATAAAATGAAGGAGGACAAAGAAGAAAAGGACAAAGAAGACAAAAAGGATGACGATGACATGAAGCAGGCAGAGAAGGAAGAAAAGGAGGAAGAAGACGAAATGGATCATGATGAAATGAGAGAGAAAGAGCGAACAATGGATGATGATGAAATGAAGGAAGTAGAGGAGGATGTGGATGCTGCATTTGCACCTACATGTGAAGTTTCTGCTGATCTCAGTGATATTGCTGATGGTGTTGTAACTCTCATGTGGACTTCCGAAAATGGGGAAATGGCAAAAATCCATCCAACAGGTTCTGATTCATACTTTGCTGATGTAAATCCAAATGGATCATGGTATCTCTCAGATGTTACTGATTCACGTGGCTATAGTGTGACAGTGTGGGGTGAGGACGACATGTCAGGTAGCTGTGCTGTATATATAGATGTGGACGATACTGAGACTGTAGAGGTGGTTGAAGAAGATGTTGTACCTTTGAGCTGTGAGATTGTCGCAGATCCAGATACAATTGCCATGAACGGTGGTACTACACTTATGTGGCAGTCAGAGGGAGATGTTGAGATGGCGCAGCTTTCACCTACCGATTCTGATTCCTATTTTGCAAGTGTTACTCAGGACGGTTCGTGGTATATAGGCGGTATTACTGATTCTCGTAGTTATACACTAACAGTATGGGATGCACAAGAAAATCGTGCTACATGTGACGTTTCGTTAACTGTTAGTTAGTATCTATACTTGATTCTGTCGGGTATATTCAAAAAAACCACGTAAATGTGGTTTTTTTGTATCAATTTTGTGTGTCGCTTTGAATTATTCTGCTGTCCTCAATGCATCATATTTGTATTATTTTGGACTTATACCATCTCCAAATAACCACCCAACACCCAAGTGCACACTCTCGCGGCTGCGACACCTACCACAGCTGCTTATGGGTCTCGACACACTGCGCATCTGTGGCAGATGTCTCGCTCAC
>CALIRC010000074.1 GCA_938044295.1 Minisyncoccota bacterium | reverse complement strand
TGATGCCATACCCAGTCACATCATCGCTGTGCTCATGCGAGTCTTTGAGTGAGACGACATGCTGCTTACCGACAGGGTTGCCAAAAGTCTACGATTGCATCACCATGCTTGTCCTTCCACTACATCCATACGTCCATGACTTTCTGCACACCTGCTTCAGTCATAGAAGACATTTTTTCTAGAACTTCTTTTGGAGAATGATAAATGAGTAAATATTTTTTCATAGTAAATTTTAATAATTACTACTTCAGTATACAACAAAAAATCGATCACTTAATTGCGTCCCACAGCACATTTATGGTAAAGGCGTGCTGTATGTTTTCTAACTAAATTATGAACAGTTCTAATCAAAATCGCATTCTACTAGGTGGTAGTAACGTATAAAAAATCTATGCTGTCGTACCTTGCGCAAGATCAATGGCTTGCTGAATCAAGTTCGTGAAATACTCCTGATCAATTTCTGCCTGACTGGTAATTTTGATATGACGCATGATTTTGCCTTCACCGTGAAAAATGTTACGTGATTCTATGAGGCGAGATCCGCTGTTGAAGCCAAGATTAATACCATCTTTTCCTTTTTGGATGTAGATAATTTTTTTACCATTGTAGATATAGACAGGCATTTTCCATGAATAAATCTCCGCAAGCATCAGAAAGTCCTTTGCGATAAATGTGCGTAATCTGATAGCAATTTTTTTTCGCGGAACATCGAGAGCATCAACAAATTTTTCTACATCATCCATAGATAGAATATATAATTTCTAGTGGTAAATTGACGCAATGCAGATAATATAGTATCATCCAAACTCAGCTACAAATTGCACATCAATAGCCAATAGGAGGCAGGATGAAATTTTTACAAAATGCAGCACTTTTAACATTGTGCTATACAATTGTAGCATGCACGCAAAATACAAATAGCATGCAGCCCGACAATTACAGTAGTGAAAGCGCAGAAATACCCAGTGGTATGGAGGAAGTAGATCCTCAACAATTCTACCAATACTCACTTCCAGAAGACTTTAAATCAATCTCTCAAGTCTTTTATGAGGGAGGAGAGAGTAATGCTGTGATTCTCTTTGCAAAAGTGGGATATCCAGAAGTAAAGCTACTAGGACTACATCTTGCAAATGGGGTAGAACATGTGAATTTGGTAGAGAGAAAGGATCGATTGAATGACAAGATCTTCGCTGCAGCATGCAATGAAGTCGGCATGATAAAACTACGCTTAGAAAGTCAGGGACAACAAAGTGAAGGTGATGACCTGATCATCACATGTAGAGGAATCGGCGCCGAGCCAGCGCACAGTTATGTGCAAAGAGAGGAAATAATCTCAACTGCAAAGTACAGTTTTGTGAGCGCTGATGGTGACGATTTAGGTGATATTGTCATCAACGACACATTAAGAGTGATTATCCTCAAGACAAATGTAAGCTCCAGAAGCTGCACAGGAAGGATCATAGAGCATCCTGTGAGGAATTCTGAGAATGCCTTCCTCGTACGCGGAAACGATCTAACAAATGGGCAATGCGAAGTTGTAATTCCATTTGAATTACTAGATCAGATCGAGACAAAACAAGTAGTTATAAACCTACAAAGTAAAAACGGCGAAACCTGGTATGGAAAAGCATGGTTTGAGCGCCAGTAATTGTAAAGAAATGGTAGTAATGAGCCTCGATGATACATCGAGGCTCATATTAGTTCTAAGGATAAAGCGCACAAAAAATAAAAAAACTCAAAAAAATAGTAGGCAAAAATATTTACATAAGTTTTAAATAAAAAATAGACTTATTATGGTAAAATACAATAAATATAAAAATAAAATCTTGTCATACCTAAAAGATGTAACGCGCTACTCTCAGGGGAGGCTATGCATAGCGATACTTACGCTATGCATGCTTTTGATGCCACGCATTGGGCTGATGCAAGAAAGAATCAAGGTGACAACACTCCACAACCCACCATTTGTCTTTAGTGAAGAGGGTATGTATTCAGGATTTATGATGGAATTATGGGATGCGATAGCACAAGAAAACGATTGGAAATACGATATTAAACAAGTAGACTCTTACGTAAGCTTATTACGATCAGCACGTGACAATACAGCTGATCTCGCAATAGCAGATCTTTCAATCACATTAGAAAGAGAAGAGCTCATGGACTTTTCTTCAGAAATCTTCGATAGCGGCCTCCAGGTCATGATTCCGAAAAAACAACAGCAGGATTCTTTCTCAAAAAAGATACTAAACAATAAAAAAATACTAGTAATACTTGCAGTACTATCTGCTTTCTTTATAAGCATTCACGGTATGTGGTGGGGAGAGCGAGGGCGAAAAAACATCATAAATCGCAAATACAGCACCGGAATCATGGATGCTTCTTGGTGGACGCTCACATTAGGTGGTTTCGGCAAAGCATTACCAATATCACCAGTAGGGCGCTTCTCACTGATTATTTGGATGTTTGCAATCACAATGGGATTGTCACTGTATGTAGGTGCTGTTTCATCAACAGGGCTCTTTCACAGTAGTCCACAGCAGGTACACACATATCATGACCTCAAAGGAAAAAAAGTCGGAACAACAAAAGGTTCATTTGCAGAGGCTGAGCTTCGCCGTAGCAATATCGATACAATTCTTTATAAAGATAGTACAACATTATTTGAAGATGTCGCTCTAGGTTTACTAGATGGTGCAGTGCACGACGTACAACTTTTACGATATTTTGCAGCAAATACAGGTAAAAACCGTGTGCAAATCATCGGTCCAGTTTTCAACAATGACAGCTATGGCATAGCACTTCCACAGGGAAGTGCACTGACGCAGGATATCAATTCCGCATTGAAAAAATTGCGAACAGACGGCACCTATGATCAGCTATACACTAAATGGTTCAAGCAACTTTAATCTACTATGGCAAGTACAACAACAAAAGGTTTAGGGCAACTTGCAATTGTAATAATTGTAATTGTATGTATTATCGGCTTTTTCTTTAAGTACTTTTCAGGTGCGAAATTAGCAGCAATGGATGCTAAAAAAAAGGCAGAGCTTACTCAGATCTATACGCTCATACAATTTTATTATGTGGGAGAGAATGCTGCTCCAAGAAATCCAGATGGAAATACATGGTGCGCAATTGGTGAACTCCCAGGCAACGAAGGATGTCTCAATGATGTCGTGCGTGATGGATATATAAAAGCAATTCCACCCTCACCCGATGATAAACCATATCTCTACCATAGCGATGATAAGAAATTTCTCGTAGCAACACGTATGAACAAAAAGCTTGCAAAAAATAAAATGTGTCCCCACAGCGAAGATCCCTATATGTGGTGTAAAGTATTTAACAAAAATACCGATGAAAATGAGAAGTAATATACGTTATAATGAAACCATGGAAGAGTCAAAAAAATTATCAATACAAAAAGAAAGGTAATTGATCTCAAAAATAAATGACACTGCAAAAAAAGAACAATAAGATAGAAAAAAAAGTAGAAGTATCACGCGGCATAAGCAGCACAGGTGCTACAATCGTAACGATTATGATTGGTTTCATATTAGGCGCAATACTACATTTCACCCTTTTCCCGCTAGCTGCTATTTCCTTTTGCCAGCACATAGCACTTGAGCGTATTCCATTTTTCTTCACGATCGGCTTACTGGCTTTCTTTATAGTGCTAAATTTTATTTTACACAAATCATTGAGTCAGGTATTAAACGGAATACTGCGGGGACTCATTATACTAGCTTTTGCAGTTCTCATTGCAATGTTTTTCTGTATTGTTTCGCGAGGCACTGGTAGTCAAGTAACATACCAGAAAGATCAGCAAAATAAGCTTGTTGACGAAACACAAGAAATTGAAGCATCACAAGGGAAATTACGAGATGTTGTCGCAGAAAACATTGCAAATCTCAAGGCACTAGAAGAATTACGCAGCCAGCAAGCAACAGGAACAAATACAACAAATACAGAAACAATCATTATCCAAAATGCAGCTACGGGTGTGCTTGGAGGTGTGGGTGGGGATTTGGTATGCGATACTGAACAACTAATGATCTACGATGGTGGATGGACATGTGCTGAGCTTGAAGATTTAATCGAAGATGCTGATATTCCAGGCGAGGTGACGGAAGTAAGCAATACAATTGCAGGAAATGCAATCGGTCAGTATACGAACGAAGATGGCAATGTTGTAAATATAAACGAAACTGTCACAACACTTACCAAAAATGCTGACGGCACATTTTCATACACAAATGAACAGGGAAGTATCTTTACTATAGATTCAAGTCTGGAAACACTTACTGCAATCGCTGTAGGTGCAGATGGGCATACATTTAGTTATGCAGATGAAGATGGAAACATTGCAACAATCGACATTCACAACTTAGAGTCAACCACAACTGTGGTTGATAATGAAGATGGAACATTTACATACAAAAATGAAGATGGCGTCTCAGTCACAGTAGATACAACTGATTTTGCTTATGACACTACTACAGTTACATATGCAGACGGTAAAGTGCAGTGCATAGCAGATGGAGACATCTTACGGTGGGATGGCATCGCATCACAATGGCTATGTATAAACATCGGAAACCTTGAGACAACATCTACAGTTGTAGACAACGCGGACGGAACTTTTACATATACGGATGAAAATGGAACTACCGCAACCGTCGATCATAAAGACTTCACCTTCAATCCAGCAACAGTTACCTATACAGATGGTAA
>CALIRC010000073.1 GCA_938044295.1 Minisyncoccota bacterium | reverse complement strand
GCAACGTGCGAGCAGAGAATTTTCGGACACGTACTTTGAAAATTTCAGAGCGTATAAGACGAGAAAAACTGCAAATGCATAGTTAATCCACAAAATGATAAAAATAAAAACCGTCAAAAAAATATCGACGGTTTTTTGTATACAGTGCAATCATAGTCATTGTAGTAATAAAATTCCCATTTTCTGATGGAGAAACTATGATGAAAGTACTCTAAAAGTCATGAGATTTTTGTGTACAAAAAAGTAAAAAGCCTGGGAGAAAGGATTGCGAGGATGTGCTCGCGAGTGTGCATTCCGTGCACACTTTACCCTTTCTCAACCAGGCTAAGCTGCATCCTCATAGGAGGATGCGAGAGTCAAACATCCCTTGACGTTGACTCAATCTAAATAAATGTACTATTAAAGAGACTGTAGCATGTATAAATATTTTTGTCAATAGCAAAATCCCATGATCCAAATACCATCAAAAAACCATAAAATTGCTATTATAAATAGAATTACAGTTTGTGGAATTGACAAAAAAAGTAAATAAAGTAATACTTTACAGGAAATCTTTTCGCGCACTATAATGTGCCTTTCTGGAGATATAGATGAAGATCACAATTACATACAATAGGGCACAGTACGAAGTTGGCATGGAAGCATATGAAAAAAACATGCCAATTCAGCTGCCAAACGGCACTATAATTGTAGTAAAGAACTGGAATGAAAACACACCACCGCAGGCAGATAAGATCACAATGTTGCAAATTACAAAAGGAAAGAGGATTTCTCCGATAGATGAGGTGCGAGCTGCCAGCGCCTACAATCCCACCACAAAAATGGAACAAGCTTATTAACAATCCCAATCAGAAATTCTCACCAAAAAAATAGAACCGTAAAAAAACTGGAATGTCAGTGTGACACTCCAGTTTTTCATATTCTCATTTTTCAATCATTGTAGTAGTGTAAACGATCGGTAAATGGTCTCGAGAGTACGATGGTCGCCTTCGCTAGAGAAACGCAGACATCGCCCATCGCGGTCAGCAACAAACATCGCAAAAACATTGCCGATCGCACCACCGAAGTTTCTTTTGTGAAATACAACCTTCGTATCATTTACAGTATCTTCCATAAAGAGAAGTGCAGAGTCGGTACCTTTGCGCTGTTTTTTAGTAGACTGTTGTGCCTGATCGACGCATTCTTGCAATGTCGCATCGATAGAAGAAATCAGAAGTGTAGAATGTTCTGCACCATCAGAGAGTGTGAGAAGATCTTGCACGCCTGCGACAGCAGGAGTAGAGAGCTCAGTGATTGCATCGAAATGCGGCGGACGCAAGAAAGAAAATCCGTGCGCAGTACTCTCATATTGGATCCAGTCGTCAGTATTCACAAAAGCATGTGTCCCCATGGGTGGGAGTACTGGTTGGATGAGCTGCTGTGCACGAACAGGTTTCCGTACTGTAGGTGATGTATCAGCTGGAGCTTGATTATCAGATCCATTCTCCATTTTACATCCTAATAAGACAAGGAGGGTAAAGATCATTATAAGAGAGTACTTCATAAAAACCAACATTAAAAAATTGCAAATCTACTATAAAGATGTATACCTAAAGACTATCAAATCACAAACATCCGTCAACATGCAGGGAAAGCAAAATAAGATACAAATGCAGTAGTGCAATACATACTAAGGTATAATATTTATCTTCAAGAGCTACATTTTTATGGGGAAATATGCAGTAGTATGTTAAATTTTTCAAAAACTGACAACCAATGAAGAATACCAATGAAATTATCAGCACCTTTACGAGCAATCAATCTTTTTGCAATACTTTCAGCATGTTCAACACTCAATACCAACACAGCTACATCTGAAAGAACGATGAACTCCTCCAATCATATTAAGCGTAAGATAGAAAGTTTGACTTTTCTTTAAATCAAAACCGTTCTCAACAATTGATAAATATTTTTTCTTTATCAAATTATTGACAAAAGATCAATATTGAAGTATAGTCAAATGTACTTCAATATATTTCCATAACTAACTCTATGAAAAAAATACTAGCAATTTTGCCACTAGCTGTACTTATCGTACTTACTGGTTGTACTGCAGAGAAAGAGTCAAATGTCACTACTGATCCCATTGTACCTGAGGTAGTTCAGGGTGGAGAACAAAACAAACCAGTATCTTCAGTAGAAAATGAATTACAAAATGTGAATCTTGCAGATACAGAAGAAGTCGAAGGAATACACGCTAAAGAAGATGTTCTTGTACTTTACCGCAATGAATCATGTGGATTTGAAATGATGATTCCGGAGCATTGGATTGTGAATGACTATATTTGTGAAAAAGATGATCTGACCAGTACATTTGAAGGTCGTGTATATGGTATAGAGTTTATTGAGATTGGAGGTTTGCATATGGATAGCCCAGTGCGCTTTGATTTTTCTATATTTCCTTATTACGGACGTTCCATTGCTGAAATTACAGATTGGCATCATATTTTTGAACAAGACAAAAAGTCTCGATCGGTACTAATGTTTGAAGATGTAAATATTAATGTACATTATTACGCAACTAATGAGAATTTGATCAGTGGTCGACATATCATTGAGGACAATTCAATAGGCTGGACATACTTGATCGCTTCTACATGGAGCTCAAGAGATAGTCAATCAGGTACCACAGGATCTGGCCAAGAGCGTGTCGAAAGATTCCAAAAGATTTTTGGAAGCTTTCGTATGTTGCGTTAGAAAATGAAAGATAGGGTGCGCTGTTTAGTGTGTTGATATTCGACATACTATTGGCACACCCTCATGGGTGTACTTGTAGAACTTTAACAAAGAGGAAAAATAAGATGAAAAAGGCAACGATTTTGCTGCTGGTTATTTTCTGGTTTGATGTAAGTGCAGAAGATGATGTTCCGGAAGCTCTTGGTGGTTTTTTAAACCCTGTCACATTTGCAGATATTGAAACAGGATTTTCATATGGGCAGTTTGGATGGTACACAGATGAAAATGGTGTTTATACAAATGCATACCCGCGTTGTGCAAAAGATGTCTATCATCCTGGACGTGATATCAATATGGACTGTGGCGGAGGAAACTGTGAGCTTGGTTGGCCAATTTTTCCTGTTGCAAAAGGGAAGGTCGTGAGTGTGTCATCAGAACATGACGTTTGGAATCAGGTAATCATTAAGCACAATTACTTGGGTAATGCAGAAGAAATTTTTTATTCTGTTTATGGTCATTCAGAATTCCAACCTTCCGAGTGTAAGAAAATAGCAGATGAGAAAGGTTTTGGATTTGATATGAGTTTTTTGGAACGAGGACGTCCTGAAGTTGGTGAGATCGTGGATCCACATGAACAGTTAGGTTGTGTGTGGGATCATGGAGCTCCAGAATTTGCACATTTGCATCTTGAAATCCGCAAAGGAAGAACGCATCCAGATCCAGAAAGTCTTACCTATTTCTGTGGAGTTGTACCAGGGACAAATTCTACTGAATATGCAAATGAATCTGTTACATTTGTGGAAAGAAATTATGAAGCACCATATCCATTTATTCAGAAAAGTGGTCCGTATGAGCACGTGACTGGAACTGAAACTTTTGTTTGGTCACCTGGTAATTCTGAATGTCACGATGCTGATAGATGGTATCGAAGAAGTATTAATGCTGAGGGTAATGTATCATTATCACTTCTTTACGATCGTACAAAAAGTAGTGTAGATGCATTTGCATTATGCGACAGTAATGGTATTGCTCCTGAATGTCGTTTTGATTAAAACTGAAATTAAGAGGTAATAAATGTGAATACGCAATGTATTATTTTGGGAATATTTTTACTATTTCCACTGGTAGCATATCCAAAATATTGTGATAATACTGCATTAAATAGTACTGTTATTTTGATGGAGGATCATCGTTCGAAGGTGAGATTAGTAGGATCATCTAGGAATGACGTCGAATCACCTCCTCAAAACCCCACCCAACCACAGACTTGTGATACTGATATCTCTTTCAATATCTACGATGAGTGGAATACGAAAAGAAATACTGGTCTCCATACTATAGAGCAGGGTTCCCTTTGTGTCTTAAGCAAAAGTTCAACAACAAAGATGGTACATATGATGTTGCTGACTGTCGTGGATTAGACTCTCTCGACAGTGAAAGCTTTGATGTAGAAGTATATGTTCGACCCGAAG
>CALIRC010000072.1 GCA_938044295.1 Minisyncoccota bacterium | reverse complement strand
TGTATGGCGATTTCGTTTTCTTGCCCTTTCGTTTTTCTATGTGGACACTACTACGCCGTTACCAGTTTTTGGCCGTATGTAGCTTGGTACGAAAGGCTAAGTTATTTTTATTCTGCTTTTATTTCTCAGAGTTTGTTTTGGTTAGTGTTTTTTATCGGGACCGTGTGTACATTTATCTTTCTTGTGCATATGTGTTGGAACGCGATTGCGACGTTTCCTGACGAAAGTAGGAGGCAAAAAGTGTGTGATGTTTTTTCGATGATTTTTTGTATCTTCTTTTTGGTTTTATTTAACCATATGGTGGTATTCGTTGCGATCCCTATTCTTTTGCTTGTATGTATGGGACTTCTCCTTGGCAAAGGTTTTATTTTACTGCGTTCTAGTTAACAATAAGGGGTTTTTTCTTGCATAGTTCTCACCATATTTATCGTCACGATTGTTATTGTCGTGACGATTTTTTTATTTCCATAGGATTTATGTACTTGGTGTACTTTGTCGTTAAAATCTATGTTTTTTCCTTACCATCGGTAGACTATGGCTCATGCAAAGACTCGATTTTGCCTAAAAGTACACTCACGTGCGTAAGTCCTATTCAATTCACTTTTTATATATTATTTTTATTTACAAAATTTTCTTCTACTGATCCTGGAGTCACTTCTTGGGATGATATTTTTATTAGGACTTCCTCACTTTCCATACTGCTCCTTTATAAACACTCCTTATTTCTGACGATGTACGTTAGTACGCCTTAGAGCCTGTCTAGGATCTTTTGATTTTGTCTCTTTATTTTTTAAACCAGCTAACTAGATATAATATAAATACACTTTCTTTAGAGATAAAATGGTATTTTTTTTGGGTCTGTTGAACAGACTTTTGTTTGTATCCTAGCTTTTATAATGGTGTATAATAGTAGGGAGTACTTCGTATGTTTTTTGGTTTCTTGTTTTGTAAAAATAAAAATGAAAGTCGACAATACACAACTCTATGACTATTTAAGTCTTAATGCACTTGTTTCTCGTGAGATACTTACGCCTCTTTTTACGCAGGCGCAACAGGGTGGCACTCAGCTTTCTGACCTTCTTCTTTCTCAGCAAGTACTTAGTGAAAAAGTACTTGTAGAAGTACAATCAAAAATGTTTGGTTTCCCTTATGTGGATTTGAGTAAAATCGAGATTCTTGAGCAGACTCTGCATATTATTCCTGAGCAGATAGCGCGAAAAGCTAGTGTGATTGCTTTTGCAAAAAAGGGTAATGACTTGAGTATTGCAATGACAAATCCTGAAGATTTGCAGACACTTGATTTTTTGCGGAAGAAAACGAATCTTAATTTGGATGTACATATTGCTACTTCTAGTGATATCAAAACAATTCTTCACCAGTATGAGAAAACGTTGAAGGCGGAGTTTGGTGATTTGCTTCACGATGAAGAACAAGGAGAAAGTCTAGCAGAAATTGCAGAGGATCTTCCTATTGTGCGAATTGTCGATACGCTTGTGAAGCATGCGATTTTGCAGGGTGCATCTGATATACATATTGAACCGCTTGAAAAATCTGTTATTGTTCGTTATCGCGTGGACGGTATTTTGCGTCAGGCGATGTCGCTCCCTAAAAATACATTATCTGGTATTGTTGCGCGTATTAAGGTGCTTGCGAATCTGAAACTTGATGAGCACCGTTTGCCACAAGATGGGCGTTTTAAAATGGAGACTGATGAGTACAAAATTTCATTTCGCGTCAGTATTTTACCTGTTTTTGATGGTGAGAAGGTTGTTATGCGTTTGCTTGATGAAGGTTCACAAGGTCTTACTTTGGAAAAGATGGGACTTTTTGGTGGTGCGCTTGAAGTGATTCATCGTGAAATTAACAAACCAAATGGCATGATTCTCGTTACTGGTCCGACTGGTTCTGGAAAGACAACAACACTTTACACTGTATTGGATATCCTCAATCAACCTGAAGTGAATATTTCTACAGTAGAAGATCCTGTAGAGTATCGGATGGAAAATGTGAATCAAACCCAGGTACATGCAAAGATCGGGATGACATTTGCTGCTGGACTTCGATCGCTTCTACGTCAGGATCCGGACATGATTATGGTTGGTGAGATTCGTGACAAAGAAACGCTTGAAATCGCTATTCATGCTGCGATGACGGGTCATCTCGTGTTGTCTACGCTGCATACAAATTCTGCGGCAGGTGCGATTCCGCGTATGGTTGATATGGGTGCTGAGCCATTTTTAATTGCGTCGACGACGAACATGGTCATCGGTCAGCGATTGGTGCGGAAAATTTGTGATGAATGTCGACAAGAGTATAAACTTACACCTAAAGAACTACAAACACTTCGTGGGAGCTACGATATGGATTCGTTGCTTGCGACAATGATTCGTCTGGGTGCAGTACAAGAAGGGCAGACGTGGACCGAGCTTGGACTTTATAAGGCTGTAGGTTGTGGGGAGTGTGGCAACCTAGGATATAAGGGTCGGCGTGGTATTTATGAAGTTTTTGAAGTTGAAGAGACTGTCGAGAAATTAATCGTTGAGAATGCTACCTCTGATGCACTGGAGAAAGCTGCTAGACAGATGGGGATGATTACTATGGTGGAGGATGGTTTTTTTAAAGCGTTGGGTGGTGTAACTACTGTAGAGGAGATTCTTCGTGTGACTAAAGAATAGTATATTACAATGGCGAAATATTTGTTTACTGCAAAAGGATTTGATGGTACACCTCGTACAGGTGAAGCCATTGCGAATTCTGAGAAAGAATTGGCTCTGCAGTTGCGCGCGGAAGGTTTTTTGATTACGTCGATGCGCAAAGTTGATGATGATGGTGGCAAAAAAAAGGTCACGGCTGGCCTTATGGATCGTCTTTCAAAGATTCCACTTAAGGAAAAACTTTTTTTTACGCGAAATTTAGGTGTAATGATCTCTTCTGGTCTTTCCATTGGGAAATCGCTTTCTAACTTGGCATTGCAAACGGAGAATAAGAAGTTTCGTAAAATACTGCAAACGGCGTATGTAGATGTTCAAAAAGGCCTTTCTTTTAGTGACTCCCTTGCAAAACACCCTGTTGCATTTGACGATTTGTTTGTAAATATGATTCGTGTTGGTGAGGTGGGTGGTTCACTAGAGGAATCTTTACGTATTCTTACAGTGCAGATTGAAAAAGAAAGTGACTTGCGATCGAAAGTGCGTGGTGCAATGATATATCCTGCTGTGATTCTTTTTGCGATGACTGTGGTGGGTATCTTGATGCTTACCTACATTCTTCCGCAGCTTACGGGTGTTTTTGAAGATATGGACGTGACACTTCCTCCGATGACACTGTTTATTATCGGTATTAGTGATGCGCTCAAAAATCATAGTATTCTTATTGCAGTTTTAGTTATTTTTGGTGGATTTGGTGGAAAGATTTTTCTCACAACTAAAGTTGGTAAGCGTGCGCTTAGTTGGCTTGTTCTCCATCTTCCAGCGGTTAAGAATATAGCGATAAAAGTGAATGCTGCTCGATTTTCACGTATTTATAGTTCACTTCTGCGTAGTGGTGTGAGTGTGGTAAGTGCCCTAGATATTGTTGCTGATACGCTTTCTAATGATTACTATAAAGATGCGATTCATGGTACCGTAGAAAAGATTCAGAAGGGTGTAGAGATGTCAACTGTTATTGCTGAATACCCAAAGCTTTTTCCAGTGATTTTAGCGCAGATGATTAAGGTTGGTGAAGAAACTGGAGAAACAGAACAAATGCTTATGAAAATTGCTGAATTTTATGAAGCTGAGGTTTCGCAGATTACGAAAAATATGAGTTCTATTATTGAGCCAATTCTTATGATGGTTATTGGTGGTGCTGTAGGTTTTTTTGCGATTGCGATGTTGCAGCCAATGTATAGTGTTTTGGAGAATATTCAGTAGTAGATTATTGTTGTAATTTTTGATGGTAAAATTGTAGGATATGGTGTCATTTCATTCTTTTTTTACACGACGTGCAATTCCAGGTTTCACGCTCATAGAGGCACTTGTGCTTTTGGCGGTTTTTTCTATCTTGACGCTTGGTTTTTATAATCTCTATATTCTTGCGATGACGAATATCATTGAATCTAAGAAGCGCCTTGTAGCGGTGGAGCTCGCAAATCAAGAGTTGGAAGTGCTCCGTAATACACCTTATGAGGAAATCGCACTTGCGACGACACCAACACCGCCTACTGGCTCCGTAGGATTTGGTTCTATGTTGTATGATTCTACAATCACTTTTAGTGATATAGATTATCGCATTCTTAAGGAAATTTATTATATTGATGATCCAACAGATGGACTGAGTACAGATCCCAATCCAAATACTGATGCTTTGCCTGCGGACTATAAAAATGTCATTATCTCGGTTTTGTGGGGTAAGGGTGTTACTGATGCTAGTATAGAAAAGCAAAAAGTGCAATTGTCTTCTTACTTTATACCACCTGGTGGTAATGAACTCGGCATCATGGATGGTATTATTTCTATCAATGTGGTTGATGTAAATGGCTCTGTTTCTGGAATTTATGTCGAAATTGATGATGTGAATGGAACGGCATTTTTTTCTAGCGGAACTACTGACGATAGTGGGAATATTATTTTTGGTTCTGTTCCAGCTGCGCAAGATGAATATCGTATTACAGTAGGGGATGGTACTGATTCTTATGAGATTATATCGACTTTGCCCACCGTTACTTCTTGGGGTAATCCTTTGTATACCGACCTCTCCTCTGTTGCAGGAACGATTACCGCTCTCACGGTAACTACTGAAAAATTGCCAAATCTTGATTTTTTTGTAGCAACTGATCCTTATTGTAAGACTGTTGGCGTTGCATCATTTGACCTGATTGGTGGTCGTTTCTTAGGAACTGATTTTGCAAATAATGATGTTTTTTTGAATGGATCTCTGACGACAATGACTGTGACGACGGATAGTGGTGGTATTTTGGATCTGAGTACCGTGCCTGGTTATGAGGCAAGCGCAGGATATTATGAAGTTGTTTCGCCGTCGGTTGCTGGACATACTTTTTGGAAGTTATCACCAGGAGATGATACTAATCGCTTTGCTACACAAGCTCTTCCTGGCGAGGATTTTAATTGTGGTTTGATCTTTTTGGATAATGCGACTGATAGTGTTTTGGTTACTGTTACAGATTCTGATACTGGTTTTCCACTTAGTGAAGCTGATGTGCGATTGTCAAATAGTGGTTTGGGGTATGTTGCGGAGACGTCGACTGATGTCTATGGAATGGCATATTTCCCAACAAATGATAATGAGCCTCTTATAAATGGGGCTACATACACACTACGTGCAAATGCAACGGAATATAATGATAAGGTCACGACAGTGACTGTAACGGGCCTTGAAGAAGTTTCTATTGTGTTAACAGAATTATAAAATATCTATTGTGACTACACGAAAAGGCATCACCTTCGTTGAAATGCTTGTGACCATTGTCATATTATCAATGGTGATGATAGGATTTACTCTTCTTTTTTTGCGTATTTGGAATGCTAATAGTTTTGCTATTGAAACTGGTATTGCTTCGATGATTGCTGATCGTGGTGTTGAGGATATAGTAAAGCAACTTCGTGAAGCGAAAAATTCTGAAACGGCTTTGCCGCCACTGGAAATTGCAGATGAATATGAAATTGTTTTTTATGCTGATTACGATGATGATGATATTACTGAGCGAATGCGTTATTTTGTAGATTCTGGTACTGATGAATTGAAATTAGGCATAACAGAGCCTCTCGGTGCTCCGCTGGATTATGATATCGTTACTACTGATGGTGATCCGAGTGATGAGGTGATTGAGACGGTTGCTAACTATGTGGTAAATGATTCTACAGGTGAGCCGATTTTTGAGTATTATGATTCTACAGGTACTAAACTTTCAACTCCGGTTGTTGTTGGTCAAGTGACGCTTGTGCGCATCCTTCTTTACATTAATATTGATATTATCCGTGCTCCAAATAATGTTCGGGTAGAGTCCAAAGCTACGATTCGTAATTTGACTGATTTTAGTGACATATCAACATAAATCTATGAAAATCATCGACGTTTGTCATACGCTAAGAGGTGGAGGTCTTGTTTATGCTCTTGTGATGCTTGTTATTATTTCTATTGTTTTTACTGGCTTAATTACTTTTGTGGGCCAAACGATGCGTTTTAGTTTTACGTCCCAACCGCGCGAAGCTGCGTTGCAAATAGCAGAAGCAGGTATTTATTCCTATCGGTGGTATTTGGCCCATACTGTAGATGGGAAAACATCAGAAGAAGTGAGTAAGTTTTGGGAAGGTACGTCACCGCCTCCGCGTGCTAGCTCTGGACCAGACGGCGTGTGTGATGCATCAGAGTACTATGAAGAGGATTACAATGCCAATGGAGTTGCAGGTACTTTTCGCTTGTGCGCATCTTTACCGGAGACGGGTGTGTCTGAGTCTTATTTGATATCGACTGGTTGGACTGCAAAGAAGCCATCACAAAAGAGAACTGTGCGAGTGCGACTGCGCCGTCCTTCGTGGAGTGAATTTGCTATCTTGGCGCATTCTGCTATTGAAATTACTTCTGGTTCGACAATTACAGGTTCTGTGCATGGCAATAATGGGGTCCTTGTGGATGGAAGTGCAACTGGTATTGTGACAAGCGGTGTCACCAGTTATGATCATGATAATAACCCGGGTACTCCAGATAAAGATGGAGTATGGACAAATGGTGACGAGAGTAGTGTCTTCCTTGGTGGAAAGAAGTTTCCTGCGCCAATACAGGATTTTAATAGTGTTGTTGTCACTTTTGCGGAAATTCAAGAGGCATCTGATGCACAATTTAATCTTCCTTCAAAGGCAGGAGGTCAAGGGTGGCATCTTCATTTTAACGCAGATGGTACAGTTGATGTGTGTTGGGTGAAGAAGTACGATAAGACCACTAAAGCACTTGATTATTCTAATAAATCGTATGACTGTGATGAATATGATGATGGAGCAGGCAATCATTACTTAACTCTCTCTGATTCAAATGCTATTTATGCACGCAACGATATATGGATTGATGGTGTGATTGATAGTGGTAAACGTGTGACGATTGCTGCACACCATACTGGTGGTGGTAGGGAACATAACATCTATATCAATGGCGATATCGTTTATGAAGATTATGCTTCAGATACTGTTTTGGGTATTGCAGCGGAGCAGGATATCGAAATTATTGCTGATCCAGATATCGTTGGAGAGGGGTATGATGATTCTGTATTGGAGATTGATGGGGCACTGCTTTCACAAACAGGTCGTGTAGGTCGTAGTGCCTATGGCACCACTTTGGATGCAGTGAAGATTTTTGGTGCTGTAGCTACGTATCAGGACTATGGTTTTCAGGATACGACAACCGTTGATGTTATATACGATTCAAATTTCTTAACGTCGGCTCCACCATTTTTTCCTGCGGGGAGTTCATATGCTATTGATCGATGGGATGAAGTTGAGTAGTTTAGTGGATTTCTTTTTTAAAGGATTTATTTATATTACTTTTTTTGCTATTATAGAGTGAGGAGATGCCAGTGGTAACCTCCTTATCGGGATTTATGTTGCTGCAAAATAAAATTAGTTCTCCAAAAAAAGAATACATTGTGTAAAGTGATTAGGATCATTGGTTCTATATATCCTTTTATTGCATATAAATTCATTTGAAATGAATCTGTATGGTGAGACTAATCCTATACTTAAAATTCTCAAAAATAAAATAGTGTTACCCCATGTCATTATTGTTTGATAAAAAAATTATTGATCCGAATCCAGATTCTTTTGGTTTGGATCTGAGTGATCTTTCTATAAAGGTTGCTCAAATTGACTTACAGTCAAAGTACGCCTCTGTACGTGGTATTGCTTCAATAGATTTACCGCAAGGTACAATTGTAGATGGTATTGTTGTGAATGCCGATGCAGTGAAAGAGGCTATTAACTTAGTGCTTCAGAAGGCTGGTATTACTGATAAGGATATTGTATGTTCGTTGCCAGAGACGAAAGCTTTTTTACGTATTATTACTATTCCGCAAATGACCCAAAAAGAGGTTGCTGAAGCCATTAAATGGGAGATGGAAGCAAATATTCCAATGGCAATTGATCAGGTTTACTATGATTGGCAAACACTTTCTCACAATCTTCAAGGTGATGATAGTAAGATGAGTGTATTGGTTGTTGCTGTAGCTCGGTCGATTGTTGATCAGTTTTATGATGTGCTCAATGGAGCTGGTCTTGTTGCACGAGGTTTTGAAGTGGAATCAATGGCGCAAGCTCGGAGTCTCCTCCCAGATAACATGGATGGCACAACAATGGTTGTGGATATTGGTGATCGCCGTACTAGTTTTTTTATTGTGGTGAAGGGTATTCCTGTTTTTACGTCGAGTATTCCTCTTTCTTCGGAGTCAATGACTGATGCGATCGCTAAGGATTTAAATTTATCTTATGCAGAAGCTCAAAAAGTAAAGTTTGAACATGGGATAGGTTCAGTGCTTAAAAATGATCATATTTTTCAAGCAATGAAACCAATTATCCAAGGCTTTGTACAGGAAATTAACAGATCGCGAAATTTCTATCTTACTGGCTTGAAATATTCCGACCGTATTGATTCCATCGTACTTTGTGGAGGTGGGGCTAAAACGAAAGGTCTCATACCGTATCTTTCTCGTAGTTTAGGGCAGAATATAGAACTTGGTAATCCGTGGATGAATTTTCGATTTAAGTCATTGCCGCCTGTGGATCGTGACGAGAGTGTACAATATGCTACTGCGATTGGGCTTGCCACACAATCATTTGATATCCTTTCATGAAAATTTCTCTCAACCTATTGCCGCCGATACAGAAGAAAGTGCTTCGAACAAAGCATATCTTTCGAACGATTTTGGATCAGCAATTTCGCTCTCTTCTTTTGATGGGTATTGTTCTTTTGTGTCTATTTTTGATTAATATGACTTTGCGGATGGACGTGAAAAGTATTGGAGAAACAAATAGAGGTTTGGAAGAGAGTAATAGCTATAAAGAAGTTTTAGACTTGCATAAGCTTTTTAAAACAACGAATCAAGAAACGAAGGTGTACTCCGAAATTCAGAATTCGCATATTGTATGGAGTGGTATTTTTAGAATGTTGAGTGCATATGTTCCTGAAGATATTGTAATTTCGAGTATTGTAACTGAAAATGATACTGTAGATCTTATGGGTTCTGCCGCTAGTCGCATTTCTTTGGTTTCGTTTCAAGAGAAGCTTGGTGGCGCGATGCATGATGGTAAGCAATGTTTTTTGGATATTGATATTGCTGATCAATACTTGGTTAAAGCGACAGATGTTGATTTTGTAATGACTTTTAGACTTAATGTTGTTGATTGTATGAAAGAAAAAATATGAAGGAATTTCTTATAAAAAATCGTATCCTTGTTTTGCTTGCTTCATTTTTTCTGATTGTGCTTCCTGTTTGTTTTTTCTGTATATCTTACACGAGCAAAGGCATTAAAAATAAATCGCAGCAAATTTTTGATATGAAAATTGATCGAGAGGTTAACCAGGATTTTTTTGGTTCTCTTTCGGCATTGCGTGCGAATAAGAATTTTATTGAAGAAAATCGACCTGATAGAGCTCTTCTTTTGTCAAATGAGCCACAAGCTAAGATTAGATTGTTTGATCAAATCGAAGATCTTGCATGGCAAGCTGGTCACTCTAGTGTTCTATATGAAGTTCTTGAATCGTCTGTTCCTCTACGAGGAGCTTCAACAAAGAATGCAAAAGCGGAGGTAGTTATAGGTGCGTATAAACCAGAACACATTTCACTTAAACTTTCTATGACTGGGACATATGAAAATTTTCTCTCATTTCTTCATAAGATCGAACATATCAATTATTTTAATGATGTGCTAGATGTGTCGATTGTTGCGCAAAAAACAGACAGTTCAGAGAGACGATTGCGATTTACAAATGCATCAAAGCGTGAAGAGGGGGGCGATCAACGACCGAATTTGATTGATACTCAGATGACACTTGTTATTTATTTGGATGATTTAGTTGCTCCAGAAAAAGATGTCGATGTCGATGTGGAAGTCGAAGAAGTGGATGCTAAGAAATCAGAGACGATAGATGATTCTGCGTAAAATCGATTGTATTTATTTGATAATGGATAGATTATGGCAATAAAAATTTCAAAAGATTCTTTTGATTTTCATAATATTAACTTTAAGGTTTTTTTGTCGCGCGCATGGTATTTTTGGGTAAAGTATTTTCAGTATGTACTTTTACTTTTTTTTCTTATTGGTCTTTATTATGTTTGTATGATGTGGTACAAAAATATTTACAATCCTGAAATTGCAGGTCAAGATAGAAGTGCTGAGATTCAGATGCGTAAAGATCGCGTGCGTTTTAATAGTGAAGATTTTGAAATGGTTAAAACACGCAGTGATGCGAGACAAGCTGCTTTCATGTCTGATGCCACAAAATCGCGTGATATCTTTTTCCCTATTGCCGTTCAAGAGATACCTGAAGATCTTGGTGAGGATGTTGCAGAAATATCTGATGCTAATGTTCAGGAGGTGGTATCCGCTGGTATTGCAAATGAATCCGAAGTCGGTAGTTCTTCTGTTGCGACTGCGGAAAGTCAATTGGGTGAGGATTTTGGGAGTGCTGTTACTCCTGAGATAGTTGAGGGCGCCGCAATTGAAAGTGTTCCTGATGCTGGTGGAGTAGTAGATGATGCATTTGTTGCAGATGAAAATGCACAAGAGCAATCAGCTATCCCAGAATAAATTTTTTGTGCATTTTTCATTGGTTGAAAACTTCCTTTTTGGAGGTTTTTTGATTTGTGTACCCGGCAGGACTCGAACCTGCGACCTTCTGGGCCGAAACCAGACGCTCTAATCCAACTGAGCTACGGGTACGTGAAATGTCTTCTTATTGTGCCTTAATAAGTAAATTTGGTCAACATATAACTCAAATATTGTGCAATGCACATTATAGTGTGTATAAGTATATGTAAAGTCTATTTGACATTTTTCTATAAGAAATTATACTAAAATTAGTAATGTAATTTGTTAAAATAACTATATGGCACAGGTAACAGTGTATTCTACCCCTACGTGCGGGTATTGTAAGATGGAGAAAGAGTTTCTTTCAGAGAATAATATTGATTTTATAGAAATTGATGTGGCAGCTGATGAGCAGGCAGCGCAGAAGATGGTTGAAAAGACTGGTCAGATTGGTGTTCCACAAACTATTATTACTATGGATGATGGCACAGAAGAGACGCTTATTGGTTTTGATGAAGAGCGTTTGCGAGGACTACTGAAGATTGCATAGGTGCTGAGATTTTTATTGTAGTAGTTCATGGTTTGATTTTGAGTATAGATTTTGAGTTTTAAAACAATAGAAATGAATGACGTTATTATTATTGGCGGTGGTCCAGCGGGTGTTGCAGCAGGGGTGTATGCTGCTCGTAAACAAATGAAAACTGTTTTTATTGCTGACCAGATTGGTGGTCAAAGTGTGGTTTCTGATGGTATAGCAAATTGGATTGGTGATCAATTGCTTTCAGGTGTAGAACTGGCAAAAAAGCTTGAAGAGCATTTAAAAAGCTATGCTGATGATCTTGAGATTGTAGTGCCTGGTCACTGTGAGGCTGTGACGCAAAATGCAGATGGTTCGTTTCATATTATTACGAATAAAGGGGCATTTGATGCAAAAACAGTTATAGCGACGACAGGAGGTCGGCATCGGACACTTAATGTTCCTGGTGAAGAGCAACTTAACGGAAAGGGTGTAGCGTACTGCGCGACTTGTGATGCACCTTTCTTTAAAGGAAAAGATGTTGCGGTTGTTGGTGGTGGTAATAGCGGTCTTGAGTCTGTAGAAGATTTGCTTCCTTATGCCAATAAGATTTACCTTTTGGCACGTCGCGATGAGCTTCGTGGTGATCCAATTACTCAGAAAAAAGTTTTGGATTCTGATCAGGTAGAAGTGCTATATAAGACAAATACGTTAGAAATTGCTGGAGAGGCGATGGTGACAGGGCTACGGTACGAAGATCTAGCTTCTGGTGAACATAAAAATCTTTCTGTACAGGGCGTTTTTGTAGAGATTGGTAGTGTGCCAAATAGTGAGTTTTTAAGTGACCTTGTTGTACTCAATGATCGTAGAGAAGTTGTTGTAGACCATAGAACGTTTGCAACTAGTGTGCCTGGAGTTTTTGCTGCAGGAGATGTAACTGATGAGCTCTATAAACAAAACAACATTGCTGTTGGTGATGCTATAAAAGCGACACTTAGTGCGTATGAGTATGTGAAGAAAATGGTGTGATGAGGAAATGTGTTTGTAGTTTGTAAATAGCTTTTGTGATGGTTTTATGAGATCTGTACAATGCATTATAGTGATGGTGGTGGGACTTTTGTTTTTTGTGATTGCTGATTCTTATGTGTATGCTACTTCTTATGTAAATGATCCTCGGTCAATTGATATGCTTTTGGGGCAGCGTGATGTAAAAACATCTGTCGATCTTTCTGATGTACTTAGTGGTGGTGTTGGAAAAGACGGTATCCCACCTATTGATCGGCCAGAGGTTGTTCCTGTTTTGGAAGGACCTGATTGGCTGAATCCACAAGGCGATGGTATTTTTATCGAGCGATCAGGAAAAACGCGTTTTTATCCATATCAAGTGCTTGTTTCACATGAAATCGTAAATGATACTTTTCAGGGAGAAGATATTCTTGTCACATATTGTCCACTGTGTTTTACTGGTGTTGTTTTTGATCCCACGGTGGATGGAGTGGCTGTAGAATTTGGCGTTTCTGGAAAGCTTTGGGAGTCAAATCTTCTGATGTATAATCGGAGTGATCCTGAATCACTGTGGTCGCAAGCTTTAGGTGAAGCGGTTGTAGGTCCAGCAACAGGTCAGTTGTTACCTGTTGTGCGTTTTGATATTACGACCTATGGTCAATATGCTCAAGCGTTCCCAGATGGTGAAGTCGTTATTGGTGACGCTGATGCTGGTTTTTTAGGTCGTTCTTATGCCCATGTGCCGTATGGCGGTGACCTTCGTGATATTTCACCTATTTTTCCTTTTTCAGGTAAGGATGATGATCGTTTTGAGAAAACAGAGATTATTCTAGGTTTGGTTGTAAATAATCAAGCAAAAGCTTATCCTGTTGTTTCGTTGCAATCTGCAGAAACGCTTATAGATCAACTTGGTGGTGAGCGCATTACAATACAGTATGACAACAGTTCAGGTGTTGCATCTTTTTTCAAAGGAGACGCTGCAGATGGTGAGCGACTGACTCCAATTCCTAGTTTTTGGGTTTCATGGGTTAGTGTGCACCCTGATACGGAAATTTATCCATTACGTAGTGCTGTTTCCGATACTGGGTCTTCTGACTTAGTTGAAGATGGTGAGGTACGC
>CALIRC010000071.1 GCA_938044295.1 Minisyncoccota bacterium | reverse complement strand
GCTCTATAGAGTGCTTCTGCTGTAAAAAGCATTGCAAGATCATGTGGAAGAGTTAAACGACTTAAAGACCAGTGCTTTTTAACATGCGTGCGCAGATCTGCACTGTGTCCGTCTGCAGGCCCTATCAAAAATGTAAGATGGTTAAATCCAGAAACAGAAAGATCTGTAAGCATCTTTGCCAACTCTGGACTTGTGTGATGGTCACCACTTTCTTCTAAAAGAATTGGAAAAGTGTCATCAAGAAAGGAAAAGATTTTTATCTGCGCTTTCCTGTCATCTTTTATGTGAATCACTTCGATCTTGTGAAAACCTGAGAGTCTTTTAACATACTCTGAAAAACCATCTTTTGCATATGAAATCTTCGGAGTACCTATTGTAACAATTCGCAAAAGCATAGAAACGTGTTTACGTGTTGACATCATAAAACACAAGTGAAAAATCTGCAATCCTAATTGAATTTGACTTCTAAATTTGCTATAGTTATCGGTATAAATGAAAATACAAATATTTCTATAATGGCCTTCTTTGGACGAAATCAAGCAACAGCAAATCCTTTGTCGCGACGGCTCTTTTTTTGGGCTCTGGCATGTTCTTTTTTTATTACTACAAGTATAGTAATTTTTTTCTCGCTCGGCTATCGCTATGCATTTATAGAAGATATTTTTCTACATACAGGTTCGATAAACTTCAAATCCGAACCACGCAATGTATCGATTACTGTCGACGGCAAAAAGCCTCCAGCGAGACATTTGAATGTGATCAATAATTCCCGTCATATCACAGGGCTCAGGTATGGAATGCATACAGTAGAGGCAACTGCTCCAGGACACAAACCATGGAGCAAAGAAATACGCATTAGAAGCGGTATTGCAACAGAATTCTGGAATGTCATACTCATAAAAGATACATATGAAAGACGTGATCACAGCGTAATCAACCCAAAGAAACTCTTTTTTACACCACGCAATGAACTTTTAGCATATCCACAAATTGATGCGGAGGATTCATCATTATACATTCCTATTCTCGACATAAAGTCTGACGCAGTATTAGAGACGCACAAAATTCCCTTCGCACAGTTTACAAAAAACGCAAAAGAAAATATAGAATGGTCACCAAACATTCGTTTTCTTGCAACACCAATTCTAAGGAAAGCTTCATTAGCGCACGAAGAAATCTCCCTCGAACCTACGAAGGAGAATATTTCCTTCTCTGCTGCGACACGTGCACCAGTAGAAGATTCCTTTGTACGCACGCCACTTGAAAAAGAAGTGAAAGACTACGCAATTCTAGACAGAGATCGTTTTAACAAACAAACACGAGACGGTGAAAAAGATGCGGAAAAAACAATGTACCTCTCTACACTGATCAGCAAACTCAACACTGATCTACGTAATGAAAAAATTACACAACAAATTGAAAATCAAATTCCTCCTGAAGACATAGATACAGATGCAGTGCTTGATCTCACGCAAAAACCACGCATGCTGCGCTGGCATCCAAAACGAGACAATGCTTTCTTGACACTACTGGGCACAGACCTACTTCTTTTTCAAATAGATTCTGAAACCAACAAAGGAGAAATTTTTGCAAAAAATGTTGCAGCATATGACTTTGCAGATGACGGTATCTACATCACAACAACCGACAATCGTCTCCTCTGGGGTCGCACATTTGATCCTACAAACACACAAACATTACTCCCAAAAGTTGGCTTCTCTGAAAATCCACAAGTACGTATGATCGCGTACGACAATAGCCGTATCCTCTTGATCGATGATGCAGTTGGCTCTTTACAAATTTACAACGCATTCGAAGAAGAACTTGTTCTCAAAGAAGTGCTCAACACAGGATTAAAAGGCGTACAATTCTCCGATGACGGCAAAAAATTTATGTTTCACACAGCAAATAGTGTAAGTGTATACTACACAAGAGAATGGATCGCCCAACCACAACGTGAAACGAACACAATGCAAAGAATCCTCGAAACCGAAGGAGAAATCACAGCAACAGAGTGGACATCAGATTATGAGCATTTCATAGCAGCGCTTGGCAAAGAACTCTATATAGCAGAGATCGATGATCGCAGCGAATACCGCGTTGAAAAATTTCTCGAAAGAGAGGTTGTTGATGAGAACATCATCATCGATCAACAAGACAATAAACTATACTTCACGGAAAAAAGTGATGACGGTACCATAAACATCCAAAGCATCACCTTCCCATACGAAAAACCAGGTTTGTTCTAAAAAAAAGAAGACTACTACGATAACACCTTTTTTACCGGTGCAAAACTTTTTCGATGAATCGGTGTAGCGCCATACTGTGAA
The DNA here is from genome assembly GCA_938044295.1 of Minisyncoccota bacterium. Taxonomy (GTDB): domain Bacteria; phylum Patescibacteriota; class Minisyncoccia; order Moranbacterales; genus JAHDCW01. The sequence continues at coordinate 5,044 of CALIRC010000071.1, read as the reverse complement.
AGCGCTGCCATATGCACTTTCGTGCCATAGCCTTTGTGCGAACCAAAGCCATACTGTGGAAAAACTGCATCATATGCATGCATTTTTTGATCACGCTCATATTTCGCAATCAGCGAGGCTGCTGCAATACATTTCACCGTTGAATCCCCTTTTGTAACTGTCATTTGCTCACCAGAGTAATGTGGAATAGTTAAATTCCCGTCAACTAAAACAATTGATCGCGAATCAGCAGTAATACCCATAACACAGTGGAGGTCAGATAGTGCAATTTTCATTGCAAAAAATGTAGCCTCCAATATATTCATACGATCAATTAATTCAGAGGAAGCAACACCTACACCAACAAAGTAATATGCACGTACAAATTTCACAACTTCTCCCCTCTTTTTTTCACTAACCTTTTTACTGTCTCGCACAAAATCCCACAACGCATCGTGTGCTACAGCATCAGATCCACGGTGCATAATACTTTTCCGCACATGTTGTTTCAGTACACAAGCAGAAGCAACGACAGGACCAGCAAGGGGACCACGACCAGCTTCATCGATCCCAATCACCACATCATAATTATTGTCATACAAGGCCATTTCTCGCTCATGTGTTGCGATATTCATAGTACATAGTACAAAAGTAAAAACATAAGACTTACACACGCGAGTGTAATTTTAGACAAAATCAAGGCTTTTCACAAACCATAGTCTAACTGCAGTGGATGAAAAACGTAGATTCTACGACAAAGCATATCAAGTGTATAAGCCCCAAAACACTAAAAAATACATCCTCATTCTATCTTGTCTTACAAACACAGTCAAAAAAAACGATATGTTATAATGAGCCTCGTAAACCATCATGGCTACCACTCTCGAGCAATCTGAGTGATGCATGTTGCAAAACATTTAGTATGTATAAAGATGTTGATATCAGAAAGGGGATTCTTTTGAGTCGTCTTTTTATTGTGCCACAAACTGAATAAATAGAACGCACACACGTGAGTGTAGTTTTAGGCAAGATCAAGGATTTTCACAAGCCACACAAAAAAACGACCTCACTATCCTTCCCAACTTTTTAACCACACATACATGTCTTTCATTCACCTTCATACACATTCTGATTTCTCTCTCCTACAAGGACTGGCCAAAATAGATGATCTACTTGAGGCAACAGAGAAAAATCAGATGAACGCACTAGCTCTTACAGACACAAATGCCGTCTACGGACTTGTTGACTTTAGCGTAAAAGCAAAAGAAAAAAACATTAAACCAATTCTAGGAGTCGAGATTCTAGTAAATCCAGCTGGCATAGATGCACCACACGCTGCCGCAGATGCAAAGAAAAACTACCAAATCGTCCTCCTCGCAAAAAACGAAATAGGTTACCATAATATTCTAAAACTTGTCACAAAAGCACAACTCGAAGGATTCTTCCTTGAGCCCCGCGTAGATTACAAGCTCTTAAAAAAACATGCCGAAGGTCTCATTGCACTGTCAGGAAATGCAACAGGTGAAATAGCACAACGACTACTTTCAGGAGACAAAAAAGGTGCCGCAAAAAAGGCACAACTATACAGTGATATTTTTGGACCAGAAAATTTCTATCTTGAATTGAACCATCATGAAGATTACCCAGATCAAACAACAGCAAATAAAGCACTAATTGCTCTAGCTGCAGAAACCAAACTCCCACTAGTAGCAACTGGAGATGTCTACTATATCAAAAAAGAAGATCGAGAAATTCATGATGTCTTGCTCTGCATCGGAATGAATCGCAAAGTAGATGAAGGTGATCGTCCCAACAAAAAACATCTCAATCTCTCATTTCGCAGCACTGCTGACATGCAAAAAATTTTTGCAGATGTACCAGAAGCAATTAAAAATACACAGAAAATTGCAGAACGTTGCAATTTTGAAATGGAGCTCGGCAATACCATACTCCCCTACTATCCTCTACCCGAGGGCATGACAGCAGACGAACATCTAAGGGAAATGTGTGAAGAAGGTTTCAAGCGCCATTTCGCAGACGCACCCATGAGTCCCACCCAAAAACAACGGATGGAATACGAACTAAGCATTATCGCAAAAACTGGCTATGCATCCTACTTTCTCATCGTACAAGATTTCACGAACTGGGCAAGAAAACAAAACATCGTCGTTGGACCTGGGCGAGGTAGCGCAGCTGGATCATTTGTTTCGTTCCTCACAGGAATCACAAACATGGATCCAATCAAATACAAACTACTTTTCGAGCGATTTTTAAATCCAGAGCGTGTTTCCATGCCAGATGTCGATATGGACTTTGCTGACGACAGACGCGACGAAGTACTAGAATATGTTCGTGAAAAATATGGGAACGATCACGTCGCACAAATCATTACCTTTGGTACGATGGCAGCACGTGCAGCGATCCGTGACGCAGGTCGCGCATCTGGATTTCCATATGATTTTTGCGATAAAATATCCAAGCTCATTCCAATGTTCAGCAGCATCGACGACGCACTAAAAGATGTGCCAGATTTAGGACGTCTCTACAAAGAAAACCTTGATGCTAAAGATTTAATCGATATTGCGCACAAAATTGAAGGAATGAACCGACATTCATCTATTCATGCATGTGGTGTGGTCATTACAGATAAACCAGTTGTTGCATACACAGCACTGCAACGAGCCAATGAATCGGAAGAATCGCTCGTAACGCAATACGCTTCCAGCACTAAATTCAGTGCAGTAGAAAAAATTGGTCTCCTAAAAGTGGATTTCCTCGGATTAAAAAACCTGACAATCATTCAAAACACGATAAAAATAGTAAAGCATATTCACGATATTGATATCGATATAGAAAAAATTCCACTCGATGATAAAAAGGCATTTGCACTGCTTCAAAAAGGTCAAACAACAGGGGTATTCCAATTAGAGTCAAGCGGTATGAAACGATACCTAAAACAACTCGGACCTACAAATCTCGAGGACATTATCGCTATGGTAGCACTCTACCGTCCTGGTCCAATGGAGTGGATTCCTGATTTCATCGATGGTAAGCACGGACGTAAAGAAGTCACTTATCTCGATCCACGACTTGAAAACATCCTTTCTGATACATATGGTGTCGCCGTATACCAAGAGCAAGTTATGCGTATAGCACAAGACCTTGCTGGATTTACCTTGGGAGAGGCTGATATTCTACGCAAAGCAATGGGAAAAAAAATCATCGATCTCATTAAAGAACAAAAAATAAAATTCACACAAGGCTGCGTAAAAAACAACATAAAAAAAGAAATTGCCGAGGAAATTTTTGCATTCATTGAACCATTCGCTGGCTATGGGTTTAATCGTTCGCACGCAGCCTGCTATGGACTCATCGGTTATCAAACAGCATATTTGAAAGCACATTATCCTGCGGAATTTATGGCAGCCCTCATGACCAGCGATCAAGGAAACACGGATCGTATAGCAATTGAAGCTGCTGAATGTCGAGAAATGAAGATAGATGTTCTCCCGCCGAGTGTAAATGAAAGCTTCGAAGAATTTGCGGTACTCTATGACAAAAAAGACATCAAGAAAAAACATCCACACATCCGTTTTGGATTGGGCGCAATCAAAAACGTCGGACATACAGTAGCAACCGCCATCGTTGAAAACCGTAAAAAAGAAGGTCCATTCACAGAACTCTCACGTTTTTGTGAGCGGGTCTACTCAAAAGATTTAAATAAACGATCCATAGAAGGATTAGCAAAAGTAGGCGCCTTTGATGATTTTGCAGAAAGAGGGCAAATTCTCGCTAGTAGTGAAAACATTGTAGCCTACATCAAAAATCTCGGCGCAAGTGCGCGCTCCAACCAAGACTCACTTTTCAGCGCTACTGATCTCTCACGAGCAACAATCAAACTTGTAAATGCGATCCCAGCGACAAAAACGCAAAGACTTGACTGGGAAAAAACACTTCTCGGACTCTACGTCACAGATCACCCTGCTACAGAATATAAGGCGTATTTTGCAAACGTATGCACAGAACTCAAACATCTTACAGAAGATCGTGCGCAAGAATTAGATGAGAAACCAGGTGTAATCGGTGGAATTATTATCTCCACATCGACGATCCTCCTAAAAAGTGGCAAGACAATGGCATTTGTAACACTCGAAGATGGGACTGGTTCACTAGAGTGTCTCATTTTTCCAAAAGTGTATGAAGAAATTAAAGCAATTCTCATTGACGGCAATGCAGTCGTCTTGCGCGGTAAACTCTCAGGCAAAGATGGTGAGTTAAAATTCCTAGCAGATAGCGTAAAAGAAATCACACCAGAAGAGAATCATTTTGCAAAACGCGTCGGCAAAACACAGGAAAAATATCAAAAAAAGAAAAAAAATGAGGTAAATCAAAAAGAAGCAACAAAACAAAAAACAGATGAAAAGGTATCAATGCTAAAAAATGAAGATACGAGAGAGGAAAGTGATAAAACATCCTATACGATCAACCTTCCAGAGGCAGGTGCAGTGGAAACAATTGAACAAATAAAAAAAATTCTTGACACTGCTCTAACAGGTAAAACACAAATCCACTTAAACCACGCAGGCACAAAAATGAAAACTGCGTACAAGGTAACGCTAGACAAAGAAATTACAATGAGACTAAATAAATTGCAAAAATGATAAAGTGAGTGACAAATGTATAGCCGGAGAAAATATAGTGAGTGCTCTTTGACTGCGCATAGTATTTCCTCCTTCTTTCATAGGACTTGACACACGTGAGTGTAATTTTAGGCAAAATCAAGGCTTTTCATGAGCCATAGCCTACCTATGGTGAGTGAAAAACGGAGATTTTAACGACAAAGTACACCAAGTGCGTAAGTCCTATTTAGTACAATGTGAGGCACAAGCACTACTTTTTCTCTAAAGCGTACAGACATACATCGTCAGAAAAAGGAGTGTTTATAAAAGGAGTAGTGTGCAAAGTGAGGAAGTCTACATAAAATTCACTAAATCTACTCAAAATGACTGAATCATGATACATTTAGGCTACTTATGAAGCAAATCCAAACTATAGAATGGTCCCT
>CALIRC010000070.1 GCA_938044295.1 Minisyncoccota bacterium | reverse complement strand
GAACCATCTGCTAGCGTGAGTAAGATTACACGTATTTCTCGTGAACCAGTTCTGAGCGCTGCTCTTGCCAATCAAGACACGATTTACTATGTCAGTAAACAATCTGGCACCGTCATGGAAATGAGCACTCATGGCTCCACTCCACGAGAAATTTTTAATCCTGGCATCGGGAATGTCGCACGTGTCAACTGGTCACCAGATCCATCCTCTGTTCTTTATACTACAAAAAAAAATACACACTACCATCTTGACATAACAAATCAACGCTCCTTTCTCTTGGACTTTTCTCCTGACTTTATCCAATGGTCTGGTAAAGATAATCGCGTGCTCTATAAACAGTACTCTGAGGAAACTAAGGAACGTGCACTTGTCCTTGATACAATTTCACGTGCACAAACAAAAAAGCTTGCTGATCTTCCCTTTCGCCGTGTTGAATTTGTAGAAATTCCGCATTCTCTTTTAGCTGCTTATTGGTCTGAACCAGATGCAAATACTGCCTCGGAGCTTTACACTGTTAGTACGGTCAGTCCTGGTGACCCCAAAATGATCCATAGCGGATCCTATGGTGCGGACTATCTTTTTTCACCGGATGGGAAAAAGGTTCTCATTAGCGCAATCAGTGATGTCGATGGCAGTAAAATTGCTCTATCGATCATGAATCGTGATGGCGCCGCACTTCAGAATCTCAACATTCCAACATTTGTCTCGAAAACTCTCTGGAGTCAAGACAGTAAAACCATCTATTATGCGCAGCCTACAAATATCCCTGCAGGTAGTGTGTTGCCAAATGAATATCATGATGGTACTTTTGTAACGCGTGATACTTTTTGGAAAGTAGATGTGACATCTGGAAAAAAAAGCCGCATCATAAATCTTGATGAGCTTCCCACGCAACTAGATGCTACAAACCTCTTTTTAAGCCCTGAAGAAGATATTCTTTACTTTATTAATCGTGGTGATGGCAGTCTTTACCGCCTCAATATCCTTTAGTACCATTGAACTATTTATTGCATCTATACACTCAATTTCATACCTGCAAGAGAAGCTACATAATTGTATTTGAAACTTTCCACATGCTAACCACCTTTTTGCTATATGTGTAATGTGCGTACCTCTTATTTTCACTTACAACCTTACCGCAGAATATTTCATTTAACCGCTTTTGTCTTATTGTGGTATGATGAGATCAATTAGAGTTTGTGCACATGCGCACCTCCACTAAATTATAAAAAAATTTATGTTCAGACCACTATACACACGTTTGATTTTTTCCTTTTTTTTGGTCACACTTTTTATTTTTTCACCTTCTGTGTATGCGGATGATAGCGCATCAGTGCTCCCAGGTTATAGACTCCTTGAAAGTCTTCCTTTTGTAGGCATTGAAGGAGAAGAAGCTCCGAGCTTCCCTGTTTATATTGTTGGTATTTTTAGACTTTTGATTTATATTGTTGGTATCGCTGCTTTTGTGATGATTTCGATTGGTGGGTTTTGGTATGTGACGAGCGCAGGCAATCAAACGCGTGTTTCTACAGCAAAGTCAATTATAGGAGATGCTTTCCTCGGTCTTTTTGTAGCGATTTTCGCTTGGCTCCTCCTCTACACAATTAATCCAAATCTTACACGATACGGTTTCAGTGCATTTCCCGGGGCGGAGAATCTTGGCCTGATTTACTGCTACACAGATGAGGATTTGATGTCGACAAACGAGGAGTATTGCTATTCTACAATGGAGGCTTGTATAGAAGGCAAGGATAGTCGGACTGCAGTAGGTGAGACTGATTGTGCTAATAAGGTGACAGAATCTTCAGATTTTCCTGACCCTAATGCCTCTGCACCTTCTTACAATGCATCTGACTGCATCGACTGTACACCAGCTACTGGCGTTAACATCAAGCCTGCACAAGGCGACTCATCCAATACACTTGCTGGTAAGGCGTGCCAGGGTGAGACTTGCATGATCAATAAGGATTTTTTGCCACCACTACAAACCTTTATGCAAAATATTCCTGGCTCAGAAATTACTGAAGCATGGCCTCCAACTGTGTCTCATAAACAACCCTGTCATAGTATTGGTACTTGTGTTGACATGACCTTAAACGCAGGCATTAACCCTTATCACCAAGATTATGTTCTTGCTGCATTTGAGAGAGCTCAAGAAGCTGGACTGTATATCGAACTTGAATTTCCACCAGGCCACCCTCTTCTTGCTATACTCCAAGAAAACCTTCCTCAATATAAAGACCAGATCATCTCTGTTTCTGGTGTATCACCACATTTTTCTGTGTACAAAGACAAGGGGACGAAGCAGTAACAAAATAGGAACACCACTACGTATCCTTGTTTGCCCAGAGGTGTACCAAAAGCCCACTTACGCATAACCAAAAGAGCACTGCAAGCTCTGGACGAAAGAGTGGCGTATCGAAAATGCCTTGTAGGAGTATTGTGATCATTCCAGCAAAGAATGGGAGTGCGTGCGTGTGCCCCGCCTTTTTTTGCCTCCACGCTTGCACGAGATGTATTATTATCGCGAGAAATACACTCAACCCAATGAGTCCGCCGTAGAGCCATAGAGCAAGGTAAAGATTATGCGGTAGTGGTACAGCCCACTCCAAATACGGTGTGTAATATTTTTGGGCATTTAGATACCTTTCCTGAAATGTACCAATCTCTATACCTGTGATTGGTGCGCCTCTTAGGAGATCTACACTTGTTCGCCAAATCATCATACGAGAAGTCAAAGGATTTCTCTGGAGATCAGTGTACGCATTGTTTACCTTCCCAAGTGCAAGCGGTAGCAGTAAAGCTAAACCGAGCAGTATCATACACAGTAACGCTTTGTATTTTTTTTGTATGACATACATGGTGGCTACTACCGCTCCAACAGTGAGAGCAACTGCCACTATACTTCCAACTGACTCGGTACGTACAAGCACAAAAGTTGCTAACATAACCGTACAGATACTCAAGATCATTCTTACTGTATTTGTCCTGCTGTAGTGCGGCATGCTCCATGGCTTGCAACTTATAACCACTACGCTTATAAGCGGCCCTAGAAACAGCGCTAGGTGGTTTGGTGAAGGCCAAATCCCTGTGAGACGACCATCGTATGTGAGAGCACCCTTCGCTAAAAAGGGGAGGGTGCTTAGACTTGTTACTACCAGGAGAATTGCAGCTGCCCTCATAAATGCCCGTTGCGCCTTTTCACTTCTTCCTAGCAAAATAGACATTGCAAGACCTGCACTCAGCGGCAAAAGAATCCATTCTCCAAAAATGCCCCAGGCATGACTCGTCCCTGCAATTACTGTTTTTATGAGAAACGATAAAAGAAATATGAAGGATGCTACTATGAGAAAAATGTGCCTGTGAAAAAATTTTTGTACTTCCCATTTCTCTATTATGCACCCAACCGCGCAAATAAAAATGATGTTCATGATCGATAGGAATCCTACTGATACCCCTAATACAGAAAATCGTGCATTTGCATTTGCAAGTAATACCACATAGCAGAAAATGAGTAAGATGCTGATCTCACTCCATTTGCTTATGTCTATTGCGAAGTGCTTGCTCATAGTGTGTTGCCAATCCTATCAGAAAAAGAATGATTGGGAAAACATGGACGGAAAACAGTGGCGTATCAAATACCCCATGTGTCAGAAAAATACTCACACTTATGATAGCACAGAGACCAATGATTGATTGTGATCGGTAAAAAATATAGAGCATGCGTAAAATAAGAATCAAAAAGAGTATGAGTCCAATGATTCCAAGTTCCACACCAATGTCTAGAAAGATATTATGTGCATAGATCGGCGTGCGATATGATACACCTTGATCTACAGCATATGGATATGCGCCTAAACCAACACCAAGTAGTGGATACTGACTCCAGATTTCTAATGTTTCGTGCCAAATCTCTATTCTGGATGTATTTGAAGTGTCCTGTGCGCTAAATGACGAGAAGAAGCGCTGTGTTACCGGGTTTGGAATGTTCATCGCAAGAACAAGTAAGGCTATCAAAGCCACCAATCCATGTTTCATCCTTAGCTGTGTGCGTGGCCAGGCAAGCGTAGCAGCTATGATACCACCACCTACTAGTCCTATTTCTCCCCCACGTGAAAAAGTGAGCATGTTTGCTATGAGAATAATTGCGAAACATACTAACCACACCCGTACTTTTTGTACTTTCCATAGACCGTATGCAAATGGCAGTATCATCCCGCTGTAAAATGCAAAGACGTGCGGATCGGGGAAGAATGCGATTGCACGAAAAAGATCTTTTCCTGCAACATGTACAAACCAACTATTAAATGCTGCAACACTTTGTGAAAATGTTCCGCCTAGAAAAAATGGCGTGATCGCAAGCCAGAGATTTTCTAGAGCATCTTTTCCTAAAAAAAATTGTGCCGTAAATTGCATGATGCCAATCAGACTTGCAATTGTCCCTCCGATGACAATAGATTGTGTTAGCACTACCTCCTTTTCCTTTAACTCTCTCCACCCTTTTAGGGTTGCGACGACTAGAAAGTACAATGGAACGAAGCTCCAGAAATATAGGATTTTGCGAGCACTCCACACTGGTACTTCACTCCATAAAATTGATGCTGTCAGCAGCATAAGAAAGCTCAACGCAACAAATGAAACTACCCCTCGTGGAATATGTAGTTTTTTCTGGAATAGGCTCATTGCAATCCACATTAGCCCCAGCAGGGGAACATACACTCTTGTGCTGTGCACATCAAAATCCTCTGTGACGCTTAGCGCGAATGACAGCGGCAGCAGAACGAAAAATATATACAGCATCCAACCTATCATACTCTATGTGTTACCTTTCTCAATACCTTCATCGTCTGCGCAATTGCTGTTCCGTAGTTTTTTTTCAGGTAGTGGTGCTGTGATGCGAAGTAGTGCTTTTTTTGTCTTTTTTGATCACTACTACTCTGTCCTTTTTCGTGTGTAATTTTTACTTCTGGATTGATCTCTACTGTGTATCCATTTTGACGTACCCGCCTACAGAGATCGACGTCCTCATAGTAGAGAAAAAATTTCTCATCAAATCCACCAATTTTTTCGAAGACTTCTTTTCGTATCATAAATGCTGCACCTGTCACCCAATCAACCATCTCTTTTCTCGTTGGCTTATCATGGTGAGTGTTTTTTATAATATTTGTTCGCAGTATTTCTAATGGTGTGATTTCATTCCCGAAAGACCAAGGTTGCACACTACCACTTGGCGTCATGATCTGAGGCGCCATGATGCCGACCTCACTATTTGTAAAACCGTCACAGAGACTTGTGAAGTTTTCTGAAGGCGCATATACATCAGGATTAAGGAGGCAAAGCACCTCTCCCTTCGCGATTGTTGCGATTTTGTTATGTGCTTTCGCAAAGCCAAGATTCTCTTTGTTTTCGCATACTCTTGTATTTTCTCGCGCTATATTTAGTGGCCTCACATCATTGTTTCCTACGATGAATTCATGATCATACCCGCTCACAACGACTTTTATATCGTCAATCACACGTACGAGCCCTTCTTGACTATCATAGTTAACGATAAGGAATGAGATTTTTGGTTTTTTTTGCATGACGGTAATCTTTAAAGGCTCTGTGCACTGCTTTGGCTATTTCATTTCTGCTAAAAGCGATGCGGAAAATACTCCTCATCTCACGCACGAGAAAAAATGAATGCATCCAGAAACGCATCAGTCCTCTTGTGTGCTTTTTAAAAAAATATAGACCTGACAGTACTAAAAAATATGTTTTTTGTGGCTTGTTATGTTCACTTACCTCCTGGTGCCACGCAATTGCCTCTGGAACCACAACTGTACGTAGCTTTTTTTGCTGTGTTCTCAGAGAAAAATCTACATCCTCATAGTAGAGAAAAAAGTTTTCATCTAATAGACCTACATGCAAAAATACTTCTGCACTGACTGCCATCACACATCCTGTAATAAACACCGCGTCTTGGGGTGTTTTTTGTGATGGCATCTGCGTAACATGTGTTGCTCTTTGACGCCAATAGGAAATCTCGCCTCCACTGAACCATATTTTTTTGTCTTGTTGGCGGTAAGTTAATGGTCCTGCGATTCCTATAGACTTATCACTAACTGCTTCGAGTAATTTTCTGATACATTTTTTCTCTAAGACCGCGTCTGGGTTTACAAAAATAATGCACTTTGCGTGTCGCTCTAATGCGTATCTCGCGCCGATATTTGCACCAGCTGCAAAGCCTAGATTGTGTGAGTTTTTGATATAGGCGAGTTTTTGATAAGCCTCGCGACATTTCTCTAGTGATCCATCGTTGGATCCATTGTCGACTATAACAATTGAGGTGATTATATCAGACTCAAAAATACTTCTCACACAGCTGAGAAGCTCATTTCCTGCATTATAATTTACAATTACAACAGTTACTTTTGGATCCATAATAGTTATTATATAGGACTTCCTTGCTTTGCACTAAGATTTCATGCTCAGGTTGTAAACCTGGAGCATTTCACATTTCCATGACGCAGCAAGAGGAATATCAGACTACTATTTATACGAATGTCCAGAAATATATTATCTGATACTTTGCTATGCGTGGATATGTGCACCTTAGCAGGTAAACTCTTTTTTACTTACTATACCATCGATCACAATAACAGCTTTTTTTACAACTTCTTTCTTGTAAGATTATACATCTGTAGATTGTCACGGTACACTTTGATTCACATTCTCAATATTTTATTCTTTGCAGTTTTTGGTGATCAGATTCTAGTGATCTGATATTGAAAACAGATCCCAGTGGGGGATCTGCATATTTTTTGTATATCTACCTCTGTGAAGCTTGCTACAAAAGCTCTTAGGCAACACCCCCAGCTTTTGGGCGAATATTGTGCAGATCTTTTTTTGTAACAAC